>NZ_CP058649.1:5315465-5625930 GCF_018141445.1 Vallitalea pronyensis
ACAGGCTTCTGTCATAATGGCTACTTTTTTATCATAAGACAGCTTTTTATTCCCTTTCATATGAATACAATCCAGTAATAGATCGTCCACTTTATTAAACATATTAAAGGATGAAAACGGGTCTTGGAAAATCGCCTGCATGGTCTTCCAATAAGCTTTTCTTTTTTTTGCAGTGCTGATATCACGGGGCTTTCCTTGATAAAATAATTCACCTTCCGTTAATTTTAGAAGGCCTAATATCATTTTAGCTAATGTTGTTTTTCCACTACCGCTTTCACCAACAATGGATATGATTTCACCTTTGTAAAACTTAAAATCGATGTGATTGACAGCAATGGTTTTACGAGCACCTAGACCAAACACTTTGGTGATATTTCTACCCTCTAATAGGATATCTCTTTCTATCATAACGATCCCCCCTTAATGATTTGTCGGTCGAATAGACAGCGGTACATACGGTTATTCTCAATCTGCATCATGGGAATATCATGATGGGTACAGCTAGGTTGTGCAAATTCACATCTTTTTGCAAACCGACATCCTTTTGGAGGATTTTTTAGATTAGGCGGTGTACCTGGAATGGCAGTGAGTTTCACATCTCTTCTACCTTCTTCAGCCACAATAATGGAGCCCATTAAACCCTGTGAATAGGGGTGTATGGGGTCGAAGACCATTTGTTCAGCCGTACCTCTTTCTACCACTTGACCTGCATACATGACCATGATATCATCGGTAACATTGTATAAAAGGGGTAATTCGTGGGTAATAAATATCATGGATTTAATGTAGCCTTTTTCCATCAATGATTTCAGCATTTTGATGACCATTTTCTGAGATGTTACATCAAGAGCCGAAGAGGGTTCGTCAGCAATAAGAACCTTTGGTGATAAAAGTGTGGATATAGCGATAACCGTTCTTTGTTTCATACCTCCAGATAGCTCAACGGGATATTTCTTCAGCACTTCCTCAGGGAGATTCAATGATGCAAATCGTTCGCTGGCTATGTTGTAGACATCCTTTTTAGACATTTTGGTATAGTGGGCATGCATGACATTTTCGATAAACCGGATGATTTTTTGGGTTGGATTGAGTGCGTTCATGGCTGCTTGTGGGATATAAGCCATTTCTTTCCCTAATACCTTATGCCTTACCACATCTGGTTTCATGGTACTTATATCCATATCATGAATCTTAATGGACCCTGAATCATAATGTAAGGCTCCAAAGTAATACCCCATTAAGCTAAGAGCTAGAGTGGATTTACCACAACCTGACTCACCAGCAATGCCCAATGATTTACCCTCTTCAACCATAAGGGACACACCGTCAACTGCATAAATATGCTCTTTATGTCTTGTGATATACTTGGTTCTTAAATCGTCGACTACTAATATTGGTTTATTCACCATGTCACCTACTCTCTAAGTTGTGGGTTGAATACCTGATCGAGTCCAGTATTCATTAAATTAAGGGAAAAGGAAATAAGAGCAATAAATAATATAACGGGTAAAAAAGCCCACCAAGCGTTAGAAAGTGGTGCTTGGAATTGAATGGCCCAATTAAGCATTAAACCTAGTGTAGCAATCTTAGATGTACTTGGTCCAAGACCCAACATGGATAATTGTGCCTCAGCTAAGATGCCAGAAGCAATTTGTAGAATACATGCCATCACCACATAGGATGCCACATAGGGCAAGATGTCGGTTAACAAGATCCTTACTAAACGATGCCCGCTTAATTTGGATAAGTTCACATGATCCCTATTTCTGAGGGTAATGGTTTGGGCTCTCACGGCTCGAGCAGTCCAAGGCCATGCTGTTATGCCAATCACAATGGCAATGGTACCAAGACTTCGTCCTTGATCGCCTAGACTTACGGATATCAAAATAAGAATAATAAAGGATGGAATAACGGTGAACATATTGGTCATGAAGGTTAATACATTATCAATAAAACCACCTATATAACCTGCTAATAAACCAATAATCAAGCCTATAAAGGTTGCTATGGTTCCAGCGATTAAGCCCACTTTAAGGGAATTACCGATGGCATAGATGAGCTCCACTGCCACATTACGTCCAAAATTGTCTGTCCCTAAAATAAGCGTTATTTGATTGGGTATATCTTTGGTATTCACATAAGAATCATGACCTACTTCAGCTACTTCTTTAAGTTCTCCTGAATCGGAGTCCTTTAACATAATGGCATACCCTTCATTATGTAATATGTTTTCCACCTTTTTAAACAGTCTAGGGAATTTCTTCCGATAGGCAGATGTGCCTTTCACCCTGATATTTTCATCATATTTGTCAATCCATAAAGCAATTAACCTGGCTGGTTCATCAGCTTCCATGATCTGCTCAGCGGATATATGACCATAGTGTGTCAGCCAATCCCGCATGAGCACCTGTTCATCCTCTGACACATTCATGGCCAATTTGTTGGTCACTGTATCTAAGGTGACATGATATTGCTTCGTTTCAATGGTATCTGTTGTTGAAATGTATGTACCAGGTTCATAGAACAAGCCCCCTACCATTTCTAAAGGATCTGCCGATGAAAAAGCAGGATATAAGATTGCCGTTAACAGCATCAGCATCATGATGATGAAGCCTACTACAAATTTGGGTGACGTAAAGACTAATTTAAGTTGATGTTTCATGATATCCTCCTTTCTATGACTCCTGTTGAGCAGCTTTTACTCTTGGATCGATGATGCCATAAGCGATTTCCACAAGAAAGTTTGCCAGTAATACACCGATGGTTATGATTAGGGTGCATCCAGAAATCAACGGATAATCCTGTCCTGTAATGGCTGCAAACATCTTCGTACCGATACCAGGGTAACTAAATATAATCTCTGCAACAAGGGCTCCGCCAACCATTGTTCCCAGTGAAAGTGCCAACCCTGTTATTTGGGGCAGCATGGCATTTCGAAACACATACTTGATAATGACACGGTCCTTAATCCCAAGAAAACGACTGTAGTTCACATAGTCTTCATTTAATTCATAGATGGACATGGAGCGCATACCTATGGCTTGACCGCCAATGGTGATTAATACAATTGACCAGAATGGTAATTGATAATGCAGAATAACAGACAACATAAATTCAGGTGTAAAACTGGGTATTAAGTCAAAGCCATAACCGCCTCCCGTTGGCAAAATCCCCATTGAAATACCAAACCCAAACAGCAAAATAATGGCCATCCCAAAAGCGGGTATACTGCTCACAAATAAAAACAGAGGCATGACAGCTTTGTCAAAGACTCCTTTTTTATAAGCGGCAATCACACCAAGAATATTCCCTAACAGCCATCCCACAATCATGGCTGGTAATTGCAAAGCAATGGTCCAAGGAATAGCCTTTTGAATGATATCCGATACTTCTCTTGGGTAGTATGTAAAGGAAACACCCATGCTGCCTTGAAGTAAATTTTTTACATAGAGAAAAAACTGAATAATCATGGGTTTATCCAGACCAAATTGTTTGGTATAGTCATCCATGACTGCTTGAATGGCGCTTTGGTCAGTCATGCCCTCTACGGCAGATGACGCAAGTGTTGCCACTGGGTTACCAGGCATTAACCGTGGTAATAAAAAGTTCAACATCACGGCAACCATAAGCGTCAATAGATACCAACCGAGTTTTCGAAGAAAATATTTCTTATAACCTTTCAAATCCATCACCCCATCTATTGTGAAGTATTAGAAAAGATGGCAGCTGCTCTCATAGCAGCATATAGCCATCTTAACTCTCTTGTTTACACTGTTAAATCCTATGATTCTATAGATTATTCCACCAATTCAAGATTATATAATCCTGCAATACCATAGCCGCTTATTAAAATGGATGGCGGTATATTGGTACCATCTTCATACTCTGGGTAACTGGTCCATACAGTTTCATTAACGGTATGGAAGAATACGGGTCTATACATCAATGCGAAACAAGGCACTTCATTTAAGTAGATTTGGTTGATTTCTGTATAGAGCTCTATGAGTTTATTCTTATCTGTGGTTTTTGGAATAGCGTCAATGATGTCATCTGCTCTTTCATTGATGTAACGGCTGTAATTATAATAGACACGATCATTACCTGCCGTTGTTCCACCATCACTATAGAGTGTTTGATAAATACGTGTCCATGGATTGGCTATACTGGCTCCTGCATAGGTGTTCATGATGATATCAAAATTTCCTGTTTGCAGGTCTTCTGTCCATACGGGTGCTTCTGGAAAATAAGTGGTGATATCCATGCCAATTTCCTGACCAGCAGCTGCAACCATTTCAAGGGATGCATTCCAGTCTGTCCATCCTGCTGGGCATTCAACTGTAAATACTAATTCTGTGCCATCAGCTTCACGTATACCATCCCCATTGGTATCAACAATTCCTGCTTCGTCCAGTAATTTTTTGGCTTCTTCAATCTGCTTTCCAGACCACTGTAGTGGTGCTAAAGCTGCTTTATCCAATAAGCTTTGTTCTGCTGCTGTAGGGTTCATCATGGAAGGCGGTACATCTTGCATTAAAGGCGTATAGCCGCTCATGGCAGTCTTAGCAATTTGATCATAATCCGTTGCCATGGCAATGGCTTTTCGAACAACAGCATGGTCAAGGCCGGGCTTGGTGGTGTTAAAAATAGCCGTTGGTAAGGAACCACTTAAGTAATATGGTGGTTCATCAATATAGGTTGAAACAGGTAAGTCTTGTTCTTCCCACATTTTCCAAATCTCTGGTGTAAAGGCTTGTGTTACATCCACTTCACCTTGTTGGAATGCCACTGAACTTGAATTATTGTCAGCGTATATATTATGTGCTAAATATTTCGGTACAGGTAATTGACCCCACATGGAATCCGATTGACCCCAATAGTTATCATTTCTTACAAGAACAACTTTTGTTTCATCACTGTAGAATAACTGATAAGGACCTGACCCAATATAATCTTCATTTTTATCTGTTTTCACTTTATCTGGATCACCGTTATGCTTCTTAACCAACTCACTTATTTGATGTTCTGGTAGTATGTATAGTTTAGGCAGTACTTCTAGTACCTTTAATGGGTTGTAATTTGCTGTATCTGCTGTAATAACCACTGTTGCATCATCGGTAGCTTCAACACTTGCAATATAATCCCACATACTGGCATGATTGGTAGCCATATCCTTATGAATATTGAAGGTATAAGCTACATCTTTGGCGGTTACAGGTTTGCCATCACTCCACTTTGCATCTGTATTCATGGCGATGGTAAATACATTATCTTTTTGCTCATACTCTGTTGCAAGTAATGGATAAAGCTTACCATCCAGTTGATTATACATAAACAATGTTTCCCATACCGTTGTTCTGGCTTGGTCCGCCTGATCAATGACCAATGCGTTATTGGAGTTGGCTGATAGTGGATTCATATCATTAATTGCACCCCATTGGAGCCCACTCATGTATAATGTCTCCTGTCGAGGTATGGATGTACCATCACCGGATTCTTTTGTCGTCGTGTCCGAAGAACCCTCTTCTGTTTTACCATCTTCTTCTTTATCATCTTCTGTCTTTTCTTGATCAGCAGTCTGTGTTGCTTCTTGATCTTGTGTTGTCGTAGCATCTTCTGTTTTCTTGCTGTTACATGCAGTTAAACTTATGAATAACATGATGATCAGTAATAAAATTCCCCCAGCTTCTTTCATCTTTTTCATAAACGTCCTCCTTATTTCATATTTTTCACTGCAAAACTGCTCCTTTTCCTCCTTTCTCTAAGGCATACTGACATTGACACAATATTTATGATTGATAGGTATCTACAATAGAATGTATGACTAACTGACTTCTGAAAGCATGAAGTTCTAACCCTTCATTCATGTGAATGGTAACTTCTTTGGTCTGACCATTAAAAAGGTCAAAGAACCTGTCACTGTATCTTGCTGTTATATGGCCTAATTCCATCCATACCCATAAACATGGTTTATTAGATGATACAGTTACTTGGTATTGTTGATTGGTGACTTTGGTTATCCCAACCTTAAAATCTGGTTTTTCCAGCTCTAAATGTTTCGGATAGACAAAATAGGTTGTATTCTCACTGAGCACTTGATCATGTACAGCAAATGCATAGTGTAACACCACATGGCGAACACCTCCCGCATGTTCAATGGCTTCATATAAGTTCAGTGTCGTAACAGCTGATGCCGTATTTGCCTCAATACTTGCTTCCATGGTACCTTCTTTCAAGACACACCCATTTACATGGAATAAGGTCCACTGAATCACACCGGATTGTTTTTCCAACGTATCATTGGTTAAGTGGATTTCAACAGATAAATTGTCTTTATCTTCAATACCAGAAATCAAAACAGGGTTATAGAATTTCTTAGCACTGTAATGCAAGGCTTTCAGATTGCCCATGGCGTCAATGGATGACCAGCTTGCTACAGGCCAGCAATCATTTATCTGCCAATAAAGGGTTCCCATACCTTCTGGCATTTTTCTGCGCCAGTTTTCTACGGCATATTTAATGGCAAGGCTTTGCAATATTTGTGATGTCCATAACAACATATCAAATGAAGTAGGCAGCTTAAACCAAGATAACATATAGAGTATGATGGTTTCATTACCAATAACGCTACGCTGATGTTTTTCCATAACATAACTTGTTATATTCCGATCTTCTTTCTTCGTATAACTCTTGACCACATTGGGTTCTGGGAATGATTGAAACCCAAATTCACTGTTAAAGCGATGATGACAGGTGCGATACCACTCAAATGGTTCACGTCCATGCCACACATCCCATAAATGAGCATCACCTTTTGTGGCATCATTAGGATCTTTTCTATCGTGACTATCGTCCATAGGACTCGAAGCCCAATAAGAATGTTCATTATCATATGTGGTTATAAGCGAAGGAATGAGTTCATCAAACAATAATTTGTATTCATCCCATGTCATTTTGCCTTCTTCTAGTGCATCAGAAACCATATTGCCCATATATTCGATTTCATTATTGCCACACCATAGCGCTAAAGATGCATGATGACGAATACGTTTGATGTTATCAATGGCTTCTTGCTTAAACGTATCTAAAAAGTCTTTATCATAAACAGGATAAGCGGAACAGGCAAAAGCAAAATCCTGCCATACACATAAACCTAATTCATCACATAAGTCATAAAAAACATCGGATTCATAGATGCCGCCGCCCCAAACTCTTATAAAGTTCATGTTGGCATTTTTTACATCTGTGAGCTGTTGACGGTAGAATGCATCACTGCCTCTTGTGACAAAGGTGTCAATGGGAATCCAGTTGCCTCCTTTTGCAAAAAAAGGAATGCCATTTACCACAAATTGAAAACTTTCACCATATTGGTCTTTATGAATATCCAATACCAACGTTCTTAAACCTATTCTAAATTGCTTATTATCCATTAATTGGTTGTTGTTATCTAATAAATGTACCGATAGGGTATAGAGATTTTGTTTTCCAAGATTGTTAGGCCACCATAACGCTGGATTCTCAATGGTTATAGGAACTGCCGTGGAACTATCCTTAACAGGGTATACCTTAGAGGCCACATGCTTACCCTCATGTTCTAGAGTAATATCCAGGAACAGCTTATTGGGCTCAATGTTCCCCGCCAAATGGGTGATGACCTGAAGTTCTACCATGTGTTCATCATGTGATTGTTTGGTTTGCACATGATCCAGCTTGGCATGATGATAGCCCACCACTTCAATGTCTTTCCAAATCCCTGCCGTTACACACATGGGTCCCCAATCCCAACCATAGTTACATTGCATTTTTCTCACATAATTACTTCCAAGAATACGATGATGGTTAGCTCCAGTAATGGCTAAATAACGTTCCTCTAATTTTTCTTTCATATAGGGATAAGTGGACTGACATTTGATTCTTATGGTATTCTGCCCTTCATTGATACAATCATGTATATCAAAAATCCACTTTCTAAACATGTTATTGGTCTTAGCAACGGTATGGTCATTGATAGACACCGTGGCTAAAGTATCTAGCCCATGGCAAATTAAATCAATCTTGTTACAAGCCATCATATCTGCTGATACAAAAAAGGTTCTTTCATATACCCAGTCTAACTCACCAAGATACATTAGTTTACTTTCATTATCACGATAATAGGGATCATCGATTAATTTCTCATGAAGTAAATCCGTATGCACACATCCTGGTACATTGGCTTTCACTTGTGCAAATTCACCACCAGATAATACCCATTCACCATTTAAAGTAATTTTCTCCATAAATTATCACCTTTTTTATCAATTTTGAGTTTCTTTTTTCGTTTATTATTGCTATATACAAATTTTATCACTAATACATTTGTTTTCAATTTCATAACATGCCAAAATCATATATAATTAGGACATGGATAATACTATTATAAATAATTCAAATAAACTAAATAGCTACAATTTGAACTTTGTCATTGATAATTTTATAGTCAATATACTCAATTATAAGGTAGAGACATTTAATGGGATTGATGGGTATGATGTTCACAAACATTTCTGTTATGAATTGCACTACATTAAGAGTGGCTCGGGCCAAGTAACCTTTAATGAAAAAACCCATGAATTGGTTCCAGGAGATATGTATCTTATGTCCCCCAATATTGCTCACAGTCAATACATCTATGATCATCACATGATTGAATATGCTCTTCGATTTGATATCAAGCAACTCAAGTCATCTCCCAACCCTTCAACCATCATGGAAGAGTCTAAGCAAATTATTAATCTGCTGAAAAGGAGCGCCAATAAAATTATTCATCAGCAATTTGCCTTAGAGAAGCTGTTTGAAGATAGCTACCAAGAAGCTTTTGGTCAGAGACCTGGTTACTATATTGTTCTCAAACAATACCTTATGCTCATCATTATTGAAACAGCTCGCTCAGCAATCAATGATGATGATAAGGAAGCCATCTATCCGTTACCTACTCGGGACATTGATCGTCACAATATGAACACCATCACCCAATTCATACTGGATAATATTTCAACAAAAATAACCAATAAAACCATTGCAAGTCATGTTTATATGAGTGAAAGACATCTGTATCGCATCATCAAAAGGCAGACTGGTCTTGCAACCCACCAATACATTGCCCATCTACGGATTAATTATGTCAAAAAATTACTTTCTCAAAACTTATATACGCTAAAAACCATTAGTGAAATGTCTGGGTATTCAAGTGCTTTTCATCTTAGTTCTGCTTTTAAGCGACATACGGGGATGACGCCATCAAGTTATATTGATAGTGCGTTGGATAAGTATCAGCAATCGATTGAGCCTTATATTGAATAATATCTATCACAAAATAATGGATAGTTCGTTTTTAATTGGGGATAGGGGAAGTTTAGTGGATAAGCTTTTTATATCATAGAATAGGGTTGTTGAAACGTGTAGATAGACAACGGTTGTAATGTAAAACCCTATAGAATGATTATAAACGACCGTTGCGTTTGTTGCCTTTATCGATTTAAAAGGAGGGCAACAAGCCGCAAAGGTCGTTTATAATCATTCTATAGGGTTATTATTTTATCGCCACGTTTTTGAGAGTGAAAAACAGTAGTTTTAGTTATGTGGTTCTTTTAATGTCTGTAGTATCCTGTTTGTCGATTTGATTGTTTTTATTTGAGAGGATTATTTGGGGTCTTATTAGTTTACATAATGTGTTGTTTTTCTAAAAATACCTTAAAAGGTGTAACAGGTAAATCATTGAGATTATATAGTGCTATCTGTACGTTTTTGGAGAATCCATAAGATACACCTATTGGGTTTGATATGTTGTCGTTATGTGCAATAATTTTATGATCCATGATTGTTGCTTTTGCTGTTATAAAACGCTTGTCTTCACCACATAGCTGAAAGTTTGGCAGTTGTTCTGATATTTGTTTTATTTTTTCATTAAATGAGATGATGATAGAGTTTCCTTGTTTTTCAATATGGGTATAGGTAATTACACGGTATGTCTCTTCTTGATTGTATACCATGGATAGAGCTGATTCTGCTAACCGATTCCCAATGGGTTTCTTGTTAATAGGGTGGATATTATTCCATTCTCCATAGTCTACTGATATAACCATGGCTGTATGGTTTACTTTTTGAGAGACTTCCAGCTGTGCTTGGCGAACGATAGGCCATCCTTCATCAATATCAATTTCATCTTTTGCACCAAGAGAAGAAAGCTGTACAAAAACAAAAGGTAAGTCCTTTTTCTTCCAGGCATCTCGCCAGTTTTGAATCAGTGTAGTAAAAATTTCTTCATATAGCGTGGCATGAGGTCCATTGGCATTGCTCTCGCCTTGGTACCATATCACACCTTTTATGGTATAAGGTATGACCTGCATGACCATGTTGTCATATAGACCACATGGACGTTGAAAGTGTTTATAACCATAGGGAGGGGCTGGGGCTGGTCCATCGTCAGAAGTCATGTAACTTGTTAACCCTAATGCTTCAACTCTTTCATCAAGATTACCTTTTTCTTTCACAAAAGTAAGCATATCTTCTTGATAAGCATGAAATTCTTTTTCGTAGGCGGTAGCATTCAATTGCTTTTCTATGGTTACATAATCATCCCATAAAAATTTTAAGTTATCGTTAGTTATTAAATAATCTCTAGACATCCAAGCTTGTGCTGTGGTGCCACCCCAATTGCAGCTAATGATACCTATAGGTACATTCAAATTCCTTTGGAGCTTTTTAGCAAAATAGTAGCCAATTGCTGAAAAATGTTTTGCACTATGCTGGGTACATAATTCCCATTTTGTATCATGGGACTGTGTATGCTCAAAATGCCATCCATTGATCTGAGCATCTTGGAAGGGTCTGCGAGGTATTGTTTTTAAGCGAATCATTGGATTATCGCATACATTTTTCTCATTAGACCATTCTTTTGAAAAGAACAATGGCTGTTCCATATTGGATTGTCCACCTGCTAACCATACCTCACCAATCAAGACATCATTAAAAATTATCGTATGATTACCACCATGTATTGTCAAATCATAGGGACCTCCTGCTTCATGGATACCTAAATCAATACACCATTTGTTATTTTTAATTTTGCACATGTACTGCTGTGTCTTAAATAAAATTATTACTTCTACATCTTCTACACCTGTCCCCCAAATCAATATGCTTTCATCTCTTTGTAAAACCATATGGCTGCTGAACATAGGGGATACCATAAACATATCTGTAGCCATTATATTCACTCCTCATTAACTATTATTTTGTCTATTATGATACATCATGCTACTTTATCCATTGAACATTAAATCTAGTATACCAAATAAATGCCATCAATAACACCTATATAAAGTTTAAATAGGCCATCATTGATTACCTTTGAATCTACGGTCTTAAAAATACCTCAGCTTTAGACCATTGGCTTTGGCTGTTTCTGTTATGCTGTAAATGATTGCACTAGCTTTAGCTCCATGTACGGTATCAATGAGCTTGATTATTCATAGGGGGGAAAGTTCTTCTTTACTACTCATAAATTTATTATAACTTGTTTTTTAGATTTTATGTCCAACCTTATATGTACATTATATTATATCTCCATTCAAGGAGATCTTTATCTGATACTACTTTGATTACTTCCATCAACTTTTATTTTGCGTAATATGGTATTACTAAAATAGTATATATAATCTTGTGAGATATTTATTTTGTAAGGATATTCATTTAATAAGACATTCTCCTGATCTGGCTCATTAATTAATGACTGACATAGCTGATTTTTTTCATTTACATAGTATATTGCATTTTTATATATATTAAAATTAGTACGTTTAGTATTTTCAATTACTTTAATTTCATTTAAATCTTCCAAATCAATTTTATATATTCCATAATCACTGTACCATAATGTGTTATTATATATTACTAAGCATTTTGGACTATCGGCTTCACTCACTTTACTTTTTTCAATACCATCTAAACTAATCTTGTAAATCTTGCCGTCTTCTGGCCTTCTATCATCCTTTTTAGAAGTAGAGTATAACTTATCAATATAGTATATTGCTGATTCATTAATTATGAATTCTAAAACTTCTCCTTCATTTGAAAGTTGTTCCTCGAAACCATCTTTATATTCTATGTTTTTTCGGTAAAGAAATAATCCAAATATATTTTCAGTCTTATTTACCGTATAATATATATACTTATTCTTAACTATATATTGTTGAATTAAACAATATTTGCTACCTTCAAGTACTAGGCTAAGTTTTTTACTATTTAAATCAAGAGAATATACTCCTGAAACTAGTATATTTTCGTTTGGATGAGAAACGCTGACATTGAAATATAATATGCTATTATTAATAGATAATTGAGATATATTATCAACAAAAGTATATTTTTTCTCTAGGTGTTTAAATGAAAACAATTCTTCAGTGTTATTATTTTTCATGCTATATATTTTATTACTAACAGCAAAATAATCAATTCCTTTATCATGTACAATTATACTATTATTAGAATAATTTCCGGAACCTTCCTTTTCCCAGTTTTTATTTTCATTTGTTGCTAAATACATAATGCTTATAATAATCATAGTTAGTGTTACAATTAATTTTTTGAATAACATATTATATTTCTCCCTCAACCTCAAATTTGTTGCTATAAAGGCATACGTAGCTTGCTATGAAAAACTTCATATAATATTCTTATTATATCATAGGGATTCACTCATAAAAACTTTAGTCATCCACAAACAGATATTATAGACGGTATACTAGTATATAATTCGAAAGTGAGTAAACTATGGACAAAAAAAGTATAATGTGTACGTCAAAGATGTCAGTATATAAATAAGAAGGTAAACTCATAGTAATTCGTTCATATATCCAGGAAATCGTCCGCACTCCTTCCTAAAATCCAAAAAATAAGTCAAATCTATCAAAACCCAGTTATAGTTGCGTGCTAATTACCCATGTATAATGTAATCATCAGTAAAACTATTTAAGAGGAGTGAGTGACATGCAGATGATACATGGAACCATTGATGAGAAAAAAGACCGATTAACCAAGTGGTGGCATGGTCATGGATTAGGACGTCCTGCTATGCATTTAACCATGATGGATAAGGATTATTCCCTAAACTATCAAGGTGAATGCCCTAAGGGTGATATTCATCCGAAATATACGTTCAAATCAATGGCTTATCGCTTATATTTGGAAGAAAAGAATCTTTATAATAAGATATATTATGGTGAAGCAATACCATGCTGTGATGCTGACCTTGCAGCAGGCGTCCTTGCCTTATTTTTAGGTTGTCATGGTATTGAAAAGAAAGACACTGTATGGATTGAAGCTGATTTTGAACATCATGACACCATACCCATTCAGATTGATCCTGACAATTTTTATTACCAGTTTTTCTGGCGTTTGCAAACACACTTAAAAGAAAAATACGGTGATCTAGCCTGTGGGTTCCCTGATTTAATTGAGGGCATTGACATCTATGCTGCCATGGGGGGCACACAAAATACATTGTTTGACATAGTGGATTGTCCTGATAAACTCTTAAGGACCATTGAAAAGATTGATGAAGCTTATCTACACTATTATGATAACATCTATGAGAAAATTAAAGATTCCCGAGGGGGTTCGATGTTTTGGATTTGGGCTCCTGGCAAAATCTCTAAAGTTCAATGTGATATTTCTGCCATGCTATCACCGGATATGTTTAACCAATTTACCATGCCTACATTAAAAAAAATCATTCAGCACATGGATTATAGTATTTATCATTTAGATGGACCTGATGCCACACGCCATATTGATGCCATACTCTCCATTGATGAATTAGACGTTGTCCAATGGACGCCTGGTGCTTCCAGCGATATGCTTTCATGTGGCACGTACCATAGCAGATGGTATCCCATGTATCACAAGATTATAGAAGCAGGTAAAAAAATTATGTTACAAGGCATTAATTCATCTGACAAGTTAAAAAAGCTAAAAGATGAATTTGGAAAATCCTTAGGCAACTTTTATATTCAGTCACATCTAACAACGAAAGAGGAAGCCGATAAGATATTAGAAACTGCCCAATTATAGTGATAGACTCTTTCGATATTGAATTGGTGACAGACCCGTTCTCTTCTTGAATACACGATTAAAATAAGATACGTTTCCAAACCCACTTTCCATGCTGATATCTGTCACCGATTCATTGGTTTGTTTCAACAACCCTTTAGCATGGTTCATGCGCAGTGACAGGATATATTCTGTCAACGTCTTTTTCATAACCCTTTTAAAATAATCAGAAAAATAGGTACTATTCATTGCAGCAAGCCTAGCAACCTCATCTAATGATAGGGGTTGTGTATAATGTGCATTGATATACATAACTGATTCTTTTATCCGATCAAATGCCCTCTGTTCTTTATGATTGATGTCGCTAATCTGGTTATTTTCCAAAAAATAACGGTTGACTACAGCCAGCAATTTCATCAAGTTCGCTTTAATAATCCATTGATAATGGTGGCCTCTCATTTGGTCCTCTCGTATAATTTCTTTCATGATGTCATATAACTGTGTGGATAATGGTTGCTGTTTGGATATGCAGTGACTATAGTTTTTATTCCGTTGAAAAAAAGATTTTAAGTAACCATAGTCAAAGGTATTGGTTTGCCAAATAAGTTCAGGGTCAAAAATGATAACCAATAAACAGACACCTTTCTTAGAAAAGGCATAATGATGTTCTTCATTATTAATAATGATGATGTCACTTCGTTCAATGGTATAATGGGAATCCCCAATGATGTAGACACCTTCTCCATCAACCACGTAATTAATCTCCAAGCAGTCATGACTATGGAGGATTTCAGGTGTTGCTTTTTTCTTGGCTTCCGTTTGAAATATTCTAAAGGGAAATTTATGGGATAATTGTATATTTTCTTTGATGAATTCCATGGAGACCACCAACCTATCTATGAGATTTCCTATACCCAGTATATCAGAATAACTGCATAATAAAAATAAGTTAGCAAAAATTTAATGCTCATTCTAAAACATTGGTGATGATTTTTATGGTGCTTTGTTTTGGCGACTTCCCATAAGAAGTTGCCTGTTGGTTGATTTAATCCACTAAAATCAACTAAACATCCATTGTGAGTATGCATTTTATTCCTTATAATGATAGTAGTGAATGGCTGTAGCATTTAGCTCAGGCGTAAAATAATTGCAGAGGTGAAGTCGATGAAAGATATTAATATTGCAACAACCATTATGGAAAGACGTAAAGAAAAAGGCATAACTCAAGATCAGCTTGCGGAATATATCGGTGTCTCAAAGTCATCTGTTTCAAAATGGGAAACGGGGCAAAGCTATCCTGATATTACGTTTCTACCAATGTTAGCCACATTTTTTAACATCAGTATTGACGAACTCATGAATTACTCACCACAAATGACAATTTCTGATATCAACACGTTGTATCATCATTTAGCTAAAGCATTTTCTCATAGACCTTTTGATGACGTCTTATTGGAATGTCAACAAGTCATTAAAAAATACTATTCTTGTTTTCCTCTGTTGCTTCAAATGGCTACACTACTGCTCAATCACCAAATGCTTGCATCAAATGAAAACGTTCAGAAAGACATTTTACAACAAATTATAGATTTATGCCAAAGAATTAAGTCAGAAAGCGACGATATCTGGCTGGCAAAACAAGCCAATTCTATTGAAGCAGTATGTTACATGTTTTTACAAGAACCGGATACCATATTGGATTTATTAAGCGGTGCATTAAAACCAGATCAAAGTGATGCCATCATATTAGCGAACGCTTATCAAATGGCAGGTCAGCCACCCAAGGCAAAAGAAGTGATCCAAATAAGTATCTATCAACATTTAATGAACATGTTGGGTGCTTTTCCTTCTTTTCTTCTACTCTATGCAGATGATAACAAAAAGTTTGATGAGATCCTTAAGCGAGGGATTATTATCCTTGATGGATTCAAGATTGAAAGTCTCAACCCTAACATAGCCTTACAGATTTATCATGCAGCGGCACACGGGTACATGACTCAAAATGAACACAAAAAAGCCCTTAACATGCTCTCAATATATGCGGATGTTTGTACCAAGCTTTTCCCTGTAACCCATCACGGTGATGCATTTTTTGATGCCATTGATGATTGGTTTCTTACGTTTGATTTAGGAGTCGTGGTTCCACGTGATGAAAAAGTCGTTAAGGAAAGTATTCTTACTGACATCACCACAAACCCTGCTTTTGCACCTCTTGCTAAAGACCTCACCTATATGAACATCGTCAACACATTGAAAAAAAAGTTAGGAGGTATCTAATATGGAACAATTTATTGACTATTTGCCATTATTTATACCCATTCTAATCATCCAATTAACGTTAGCTATTATCGCGTTGGTTCATGTGCTGAAGCATCCCAACTATCGCTTTGGCAATAAATATTTTTGGATTATAATTGTGTTGCTTGTACAAATCATTGGACCTGTTTTTTACTTTATTCTTGGCCGAGGTGATGCATGATGGCTATTCTTCGTATTGAACACTTATCCAAAAGCTTCGGTTCTAAAAAGGTTATTGATGACCTTTCCTTTTCAGTATCCAAACACTCTATTTTTGGATTTATTGGACAAAATGGTGCTGGAAAGACCACCACAATGAAAATGATTCTGGGACTTATAAAACCATCAAAGGGCACCATTTCTGTTTGTGGAGAAAAGGTTACCTATGGGCAAACAAAAACAAATCGTCATATAGGTTATCTTCCGGATGTTCCAGCTTTTTATGGCTATATGAAACCCATTGAGTATTTAAAGCTCTGCGGCCAAATTACTGGTCTATCCCGTCATCAAATCAAAAGAAAGAGCGAGGAGCTTTTGACCCTTGTTGGACTTGGTCATGAGGAGAAGAAAATAAGTACTTTTTCTCGTGGGATAAAGCAACGTTTAGGTATTGCGCAAGCCCTGTTAAATGAACCCAAGCTTCTCATCTGTGATGAACCCACTTCTGCCCTTGACCCTATAGGCCGAAAAGAGATTCTAGATATATTGTATAAAGTAAAAGGAAAAACCACCGTGGTATTCTCCACCCATATTCTTTCAGATGTGGAGCGTATTTGTGACCATATCGCTTTGCTGGATAATGGCAAGCTGGCTATGTCAGGAACCTTATCCAAGATTAAATCAGAGCATCAGCAAAACAGCCTTCTTATTGAATTTCATACACATACTGATAAAGACCTGTTTCTTTCTACACCTTTACTGATGCCCTATACAATGCATATAGAGCAAAAAGATACACGTATCATTTTACATGTAACCGATCTTACTACCGCACAAACCACTGTATTAAGGGTGCTTTATGAGAACAATATTTTACCGGTCAAATATCAAGTTCTAGAACCAACGTTAGAAAGTCTTTTCGTGGAGGTGGTTAAATGAAAGCGTATATGGCCTTTACAAAGAAAGAGTTCTGCGGGTGTTTGCGTACCTACAAACTTTTAATCATATTGATTGTATTTACATTTATTGGGATGATCAGTCCAATAACTGCAAAAATAATGCCCGACATAATCGACACCTTTATGCCAGACAATATACACTTTAACCTACCTGAACCTACTGCCTTTGACGCATGGGCTCAATTTTTCAAAAACATGACACAAATGGGATTAATTATTCTTGTGATTATGTTCAGTGGTATAATGACAAAAGAATATCATCAAGGTACACTCATTCATGTGCTGACCAAAGGCCTGCCAAGGCATGTTGTCATTCTATCAAAATTCACCATGACTGTTGTTTTGTGGACAGTAAGTTATCTGCTTTGTTTTTTAGTCACCTATGCCTATACCCTTTATTTTTGGTCAAATGATACAGTCTCAAACCTTATCTTCTCTGTCATGTGCTTATGGGTTTTTGGTATTTTATTATTGGCACTTTTATTACTTGGTGGTGTTTTATTTAACAATACTTATGGAAGTCTTTTATTTACAGGTGGATTGGTTGTGTTTTTTATGATGCTAAACTTAATTCAAGGATTTCAAAAATACAATCCCATTAACCTGTCTACACACAATATGTCGTTATTGAAAGCTGTGAAAACGGCCTCAGATTTTATGCCAGCAATTATTGTAAGCAGTACCATGATAATCGTTACCATCATAGCTGCCATCATGATCTTTAATAAAAAACAATTGTGACATGTCGTATAACTGGACATTTGTTATTATATCCTCATCTATTAATGCATCAATTATTAGGGGAAAACTGAGGGATATCTCTAAAACCCCTCTTTTTTTGCTTTTTTATCACCTTTTATATAATAATAAAGCCCTATCATAATGATAATCCCTCCTACCACTTTTCCTTGAGACCATAAGCCAAATTTTACATAGTCAATGGTCATACCTGCTATTATCTGACCAATAAAGACTAACATGGTGACATAAACGGCTGGCAAGTGATGGATGATAATGCTGTTTAAAATCATGATCAATGAACCTGCTGCTCCCCCTAAAAAATAATAAAAAGGGATAGAATGAGGTGCCATGAATAAAGTATGCCATGATAGACCACCCATGATTGTTGCATATAGGATTGAACTCATAAGACCCACAAAATAATTGGTCATACCTGCTTGTATAACCCCCACCTGTTTTGCCAGATTACCATTAATTGAAATGCAAATGATAACAAGGGCTCCTGCTAGTAAAGCTAATAGGATAAACATGTTACCCACCTCCTACAGTGTCATCATGACGATCATACCCATAACCATCATCCCCATACCCGCTAATTTTGTTTTATTAATGGGACACTTTTTAAGCCCAAGTAATCCAAAATAATCAATTATGGTGGATGCTAACAGTTGACCTAGAATATTAAGACTTAAAGTAACAGCAGCTCCTAGAGCTAAAAAACATTGATTGTTAAAAAGTACGTTCATAATACCTAGTGCTCCTGCTGCAAATAGATAAATGGGCACACCTTTTACTGTCTTGAGTTTGGTACGGCTTCCTAGTAATAGAATGCAGGTTCCTAATAACCCAATAAAGTGAATGGCTAATAATGCTCCCTCATTTCCAATTGCAGAAGCCAATAATCCGTTAAATGCAACCATCAAAGCGATTAAAACCCCATCAAGCCCTGCTAACATCTTATACATTTCTAACACTCCTTCAGTATTTTTTATTGCCTTGATAGCATAGCACACCTATTCCATATGCCATTAGGACATTTGTCCAAAGGTTGTGGTATGGCTTATAGATATTTCCTAATCCATTGATTTCTATAAGCATTCTGGTATAATTCACTGTATAACCCCATCATCATGGAAAAAAGAGAGATGCAAAAAAAAATGGAGTCATGTATCCTATGAAAAACCATTGTTTACATGAGGAGGAAATTCGAGATGGTTATCTATACCGATCCCAAGCAATTAAATCACTACCTTACCTACTATCAGCTAAGTCATATCATCCATGATAACCTGCAAGAACATCATGTTTTTCATGCATTCAAGAAAGGTGAATTAATATGTGTTTTAGGTGAACCTTTGTCTTATTTCTACATTTTATTAGAAGGGGATGTGAAGGTATTCACCACATCCGTTGATGGTAAAATATTATCCTTGAGAATATTTAAACCCCCCATCAATCTAGGGGATATCGAGCTTATGAATAATACAGGATATCGATGCCATGTAGAAGCCTTAACCGATAGTGTATGTCTTGCATTTCCTATACAAATCATACGGTCCATTGGTCTAAATCAACCTGCCTTTTTAAGGTATCTTTGTTCAGATTTATGTCAGAAATTTGATAGTATCGCAAGTACAAGCTCTCATAATCTCTTATATCCTTTGCGGAATCGTTTAGTCAGTTACATGATGGAGTACCTTGACCAAGATACTCGTACCATCACTTTTCCTTTTTCCCATACAGCCTTAGCTGAATTACTTGGGATTACTTACCGCCATCTTACCCGGTCATTAAGTGAGTTGGAAAATCAAGGGCTTATTAAAGTGGAAGGACAGGTCATTCATGTGATAGATGAAGCCCAGTTATCCCAATTAAGTATGGATATCTATCCCCATCGTCAATAAATCAATCTTACTGAAAAGGTTTCATGTCTTCACCTAATAGACGTTTGTCGTAAAACATGTCATAAACTAAACAATAATATGCAGCATAAAAGGTGCCTTACGCTATGTAAGACACCTTAGTATATTTGAAAGTTACATGTATGATCATAATATTTGATTTGTGGGATTAATATTTCAAATAGACAGTACGTTTTTGTAGATAACCTTCAATACCGTATATACCGTCTTCTCCGCCTAGACCACTTAATTTATGGCCATTGTGGTAACCCTGCATCGCACCACTAATGCCTTTGTTGAAGAAAATAGTACCCACATCCAGCTCATTAATAGCCCGCATCAGTTTAGAATAATCTTTTGAGAATAAGTAAGCGGACAAACCGTATGGTGAGTCATTTGCAAAAGCAAGTGCTTCATCAAAACTATCCACTGCTGTTATGCCCAGTACAGGTCCAAAGATTTCTTCTTTTGAGGCACACATGTCTGGGGTAACACCTGTAAGAATCGTAGGCTCATACCAGAAACCTTTTTCATATGGACCATCTTTTAATCGACCGCCGCCAAGTGCAATTTGGGCACCTTCTGTAACAGTTTTTTGAATAATACGGTCCATCTTATCTAATTCCGATTCAGCCACTTTCGGTCCCATATCTACGTCTGTCATGGGGTCACCTATACGTAATTTCTTAGTTTCTGTAATCATCTTTGACGTCAATTCATCAAGGATGTTTTTGTGAACAACCATCTGCTCATTACAGATACACACTTGACCACAGTTGGCAAATCGTGAGTTAACGGCTGCCTGAACCGCAATATCTATGTCTGCATCGTCCATGACGATAAAAGGTGATTTACCGCCTAATTCTAAGGATAGAGCAGTAATGTTAGGTGCTGCAGCTTTGTATATGGCTTGACCTGCACGTACACTTCCTGTAACGGTAATTAACTTTGTAATAGGGCTGCTTACAAGAGCATTACCCAGCTCTATACCATCCCCTGTAACCAGATTAGCGACACCAGCTGGCAACCCAACTTCATGAATAATTTCAAAAAATACGGCAGCACTAACAGGTGTTAATTCATGAGGTTTGATAACCATGGTATTACCTGTAACCAATGCTGGTCCAAGCTTTCGACCAATCAATGCTAATGGGTAGTTCCACGCACATAAACCTACCGTAACACCATAAGGCACTTTTTGTATCCAAAGTTGCTCATTTGGTTGATCCGCAGGGAAGATATCACCTTGAATCCTTGTAGCTGCTTGAGCCGCATACAAGATATAAGCACATGTATCATCTACTTCAAATAATGCTTCTCTATAGGTTTTACCTTGTTCACTTACAAGAATTTCTGCCAACTGATTTTTTCTTTCTTTAATCTTATCAATAATCGCATAGAGGTATTTTGCCCGTTCAGGAGCTGGCAATAATCCCCAGACCTTCTGAGCTTTCTCAGATGATGCCAATGCTTTCTGTGCATCGATTGCATTACCAGCCTGAACCATGGCGAAGATTTCTTCATTCGCTGGATTTTGTACCTCCATTAATTCACCAGATGCAGAATCAACCCATTGACCATGAATATAATGTTTATAGGTATTCATTTTTCTCCTCCTATCTTATAGCTTTCTTATAAGAATCTTGTTTATAATTAAATCCTTTATTTATAACGCTTATGTGTCGTCTTACACCTATTATAAGGCTAGCTTATAGGGTTCTAATTTCTCCCAATTAAAGGTTACACCGATACCTGGTGTATCTGGTGCTATAGCATTTCCCTTCTCTAAAACAAGAGGTCTAAGGGTGTATTGGTCAATGGGAAAACTATGAACCTCCAGATAACTTCCATGGGGTATAGCCGCCAATAAACTTACATGCAACTCCTGCATACCATGAGTACATACAGGCACATTATACCCTTCTGCCATGGCAGCCACTTTCATCCAACCCGTTATACCGCCAATGTTGGACGCATCTGGCTGAATAAAGGAGACTTTACCAATCTCCATGGCGTAACGATGCTCGTAAATGGTATGTAGGTTTTCCCCCATGGCAATACCCACTCTTGATTTATCTGCTATTTTGGCATAACCTAAATAGTCGTCAGGTATGATGGGTTCTTCCAACCAGTATATATCATATTGTTCAAGCTCACTCACTGCACGAATGGCTTGGTCAACTGTCCATGAATAATTGGCATCAACCATAAATGTCTTCTCTGGACCAATGAGCTCTCGAACTGCCTTTACCCTTGCAATGTCCTCAGCCAATGTTTTTTGACCCAATTTAATCTTAAAAGCAGTGTGTCCATAATCCAATTCTTTTTGAATACTATCTAAAAGCTCATCCAGTGAAAATCCTAGATCAATACCCCCATAATAGGCTTTCGCTTTCCCTTCTTTACCACCTAAATACTTCCATAAGGGAAGCCCTGCTTTTTTGGTTCGAATGTCCCATAGAGCAATATCCACTGCTGATATAGCAAAAGATGCAATACCACCTCTGGCTACATAGTGCACCCGCCAATTCATATCATCCCATATGGACTCAACAATGGTGGCATCTTGACCTAATAAATGAGGCTTCAAGTCCGATTCAATCATATGGTAAATGGCTTTTCCACCTACACCACCTGTATAGGTATACCCTGTACCTGTTGTGCCATCTTCTAGTGTTACGGTAGCTGTTATTAATTCAAAGTGTGTATGAACGCCATGTTTCGCATCGGACAAGGGCTGGCTTAATGGCACTTGAAAATAAGCCGCCTCAACGTGTTGTATTGATTGTTTCATATTATGTTACCGTCCTTCCAAAAATCTGCACTTCCAGGTTATCATCATCCTTCATCATGAGCAGACTGTTACTTATCATTAAAACTTCGTCTTTCATGGTAATATTCACGTTGCCATAAGTCCATATCGAAACGAACAATGTAATTCCACCCGTCATGACAGATATGATATAACCCCCACTTAATGCCACATAGTGGATCTGTTGTACTGTAGCTTCTAAAAGGCCCTGGTGCTTCTGGCGCATTTTTTATCATGGACATAATATTAAAATTAATGCCATCCTCAGCATATTGAATGGTGTTTTTTTCAGGACCATCCGTTGTGAGCATCGCCACCATACCTTCTTTGTATGGCCATAAAATTGTTTCATGCCCACTATTGGTGATGGGGTTATAGGGTGAACGTACATATGGGCCTGTTGGGTTATCCGCTATGGCAACACCCCACTTGGTTTCTCTGCCTCCCATGTAGAGTTGTTCTCCCATGGTCTCTCCTTTATAATAGAGATAGTATTTGTCACGATAATAAAATAGCACAGGATCATGTACTTTATGGCTGTCAAACTCACCTTTATGCTTAACCGAAAGATGATTATCTTCTTCCCCTAACCATTCCCCTGTATCCGTTGGCTTTAAGATAGGTTGATCTACTTTTTTCCAAGGTCCATGAGGTGATTCAGCTATTGCCATACCGATGGTATTTTTAGTTCTTCTTAAATAAGGATGCTGGACTGCTTGATAAACCAAATAAAAGTGACCGTCATGTTGAAGGATTTCAGGTGTAAATACACTACGGTCATCGTAGCATCCTTTTTCACCACGACCAACAGCTCGACCTTCCTCTTTCCAGGTATAGCCATCTTTGGAACTGGCATACCAGATTTCTGAATAATCCCATGGCCAAACTTTTGCATCTAAATCCCCTGTGCCAAAACCTGCATGAGGTCCTGTATTTTTTGTGTACCAAGTATAATAGGTACCATCGACACACAATACGGCACTTGGGTCTCGTCGATTTACGTTTTCTTCTTGGTCGAGTCCTTTTATTTTTGAATATCTAAATTCACAAAACCACTCGGGTCCACGTTCAAAATATTTTCTTTCTCTTGCACGTATGGTTGCAATACTTTCTTTTTTCTGCATAATAACCTCCAATAGAATTGTATGAAAAGAACACACATAGATCTTATAGGGTTGATCCATGTGCTGATGTATGTTTTTAAAAGTTACTTGTATGGTATTTACTGTTTATGGATAGATTTTTTAGATGGTCATGGAACAAAGCTAAGCGTCGTTTAGCAAAAGGGGATACCTTATATGAAAAGAAAAATACATGACATGCTTATTGAATATTTGTATTTAATAACTCAATGGTCTGCTTTTTATCCTTTTTCTTGATGGCTTCGAGTATATTTTGATGTTCCATATAGGATCCCATTAAATCATTAAATCGGTCATAACGGTATACCATGCAATTACCTATAAACATCCATAGCTCTAACAAATGGGTATCTTTATAGTGCTCAACCAAATATTTATGGAAACGGTTATCCAATATTTCAACTGTATTGATGTTATCTTCTTGACATGCTTTTTTCATTTGATCTAATATGTTTTCTAAATGTGCAATATCGTCATCCGTAATAGTTTCTATTATATGTTCTATAACAAAACCTTCTATTTCTTTCCTCAAGTGAATCACTAAATCAAGGACATCTTCTTTGGGACGATAAGCCACCCTTACACCTGCATTGGGTTTTGCAACTAAGAAACCCTCTTTTGTGAGCTCTTTTAGAGCATCTCTTACAGGTCCTCGACTAATCCCAAATTCTGTGGAAAGTTCTTGTTCCCGTAACGGGGTATTTTCAGTTAATTCACCATTAACAATTCGTTCCTTGATAGAGTTTTTAATTTGTTCAGAAATGGTTAAAAAAATCATACTGTCATTCATCTTCATTTCACTTCTTTCATTAATCATTATTCACGATGTCATCTATACTTAATGGTATTTATTATAAATTATAAATAATTAATTATCAATAGTTTATTGTCATCATTTCACTAGAATCATGAATATCGATTAACAAGCTTTTATCGCTTATCTGATTATAGAATCATATTAAACATGACGCAATGTCTTTAAAAGCTAAACGGCGTGATAAAACACCTTTCACATCCTATGACCTCTTGTTTTGTTATTATCATCAACCCTTCTTTTCATACATTTGAGTAACAGGTTTCCACACACCATATAAACAAACCCTAAAAATGATGGTATATGAATACCATACCACGGAAATTGTATATTGTCAACAATATACAATCAAGTTGTCATTCTATATTTTATAGGACAACCTATTTTAATCTATTGGATTATATGATATCAACAGAATTACTGAATTACATACCTCCTCTCAATGAGTTTAAGTTATTTTTAGTTATTATTAATAATTATAATTTATTATTTATTTCATTTAATTACATTTTATTAGTTTTATCTTTTCTTTTGTTTTTTTTTATGTTAAAATAAAAACAAACTAAAGTAGCCTAGCAAAAATTAAAAAGGAGAATTGTATCCATGAAAAAATCACTACATACAAAATCAGTTAATGGATGTAACTTATTAACCGCATTAAGTATCGCCCAGAAATCGGGGTTTTCTGGTGTAGAAATTGTAGCATCAAAATTGGATGCCTATTTAGCTGAGGGTTTTACAGCTGAAGATTTGGCTGCTGAGTTAAAGGCAAAAAATCTTGAAGCCATTTGTATTAATGATATCTGTCACATCGAAAGCCCACGACCTGAAGCTTTAGAACAGATGTTAGAAGAAGCGCATCGATATGCTGAAGTAGCTGAAATCATTGGGTGTAAGTATATTCAACTTGTTCCACTTGTAGAATTAGATGGATATGCTTGGGATGCTATTCTAGACATTACCGCTAACAATGTGAAGCAAATCTGTGATATTGGCGCCAATCATGGTGTAGCCTTCCAACTTGAAGCTGTAGCATGGTCCCCCTTTCGCTCTCTCAAAAGAGGTCTTGCTCTCATTGAAAAAGTGGGTAAAGACAACTTAGGTATGGTTGTTGATACGTGGCATTTTTGGGCAGGTGGCGAGACACAGCCTGAAGAAGTGGCAGCTATGGACCCATCACTTATCTATAACATTCATTTTTGTGATGGTAAAAGACAAGCCCCTGATACCGTGTGGGATGAAACCAAGTTAAGAGGCTATTATTTTAATGAAGCTGACATTCCGTTAGAGGATTATGCCAATGCCATAAAAGCTTCTGGATATAAGGGCTGGTGGTCGGTTGAGCTGGTAAGTTCAAAACACTGGGAAATGGATGCTATAGCAGTTGCAAAAAAACTCAGCGACGATATGGATCATTATATGTAAACATATAATAATTTTTATAGAACCTATCATAAACTTTATAAAAACTGATGCCCTTTTAAGAGAGGAAGGCACGCTATATACTTATATATGAAAGAACATTGCATTTTACAGTATATTACGCTATAATACAGGTTAAAAATCAGTTAGAGAAAGGGCGTAACTATGACAAAAAAATGTATATCCCTGAAACTACTTCCTGAAATATATGGTGTTGTTCGTCTAGATCCTCATGTATCTATACCTGAGTGGGCTACTAAAGATGGCTTTTACTCCATTACGAAAACATCTGATGAGCTTTCTATTGTATGCTTACAACATCAGATACCCCCTACTGTTGTATGTGAAAAGGATTGGCAAATTCTAAAAGTATTAGGTCCATTAGATTTTTCATTAGTTGGTATATTAGCCAGCCTTAGCACACCACTAGCACTTAATGGCATCAGTATCTTTGCCATATCTACATATGATACAGATTATATTCTGGTGAAGCATAAGGATGTTTCTGCTGCTATTAAAACATTATCGAATGAAGGTTATACGTTTATACATTAACCTTGTATATGTTTATGCCAATCAGCATCTAAGGTAAATAATCCGTTTGATTAAATTAAATGTCATTTCCTATTTCAAAAATACGTTATAATAAGTATTCATTGATAATCCTATATGTATCGGAGGAAAGATGGTTATCGTTAGCCATCTCTTTTCTTTGTACAAAAATAGTATGGCGCAATATACCATACTATTTTTTAAGGACTATTTTACAACCACCCCATTTTTATACATATAGAAAATAATCCTTTATATATTTTAGGATTCCCAAGCTAATGCAGCTATTCTAACATCACTTATGGTCACTGCACCAGTGTCTTCTGTTGTTCCAAATGGTGTAACGGTTACGAAATAGTCGCAGCATCCAGGGCATGTTATACAGTCGCAAGCAATAAATTGGAAAGCACCTGTGCTCCTTGTAATCCTATCAAAGTTTCCAAGTACCCATACGCCTATTGGTACCGGTATTTTATTATGACACATTCTGAATAATTCAATCTGTAACTGTAGTGCTAAAAATGCAGGGTTAAATAAAAAAGTTTCAAAGCTTATGACGCTAGAAAACTCGATATTTACCATAGGATTACAAAAGTCCGTTGTATCAATAGCAACCTGACCTACCTGCACTCTGTCTGTAGAAGCCTCAGTAAACTTCCTTAGCCCTACTCCATTGCCGCATTCAAGGATCATTTCTTTGGGTCTAGGATTTTTAAGAATAGCATTAAGGCTACCTTTCTTTTTACATCCTTTATAATCATCATTAAAATGGTCACTAGAGCTTTGGGCAAATGCATTTATTCTGGCATGATCAATGGTCACATCCACGGTATCAAGATCTGCACTTAATTCATTAACTGTAAGGATTACAAAATACTCACAGCAGCTTGAAGGCGCTTTACATTCACAGAATGTAAAATTAAAGATTTTCTCTATCTGTTCAGGGACTTGAGAACCCGTTTTATCGTATTTCCAAATTCTACGTGACAAAGGTTCTCCATCACGACAAACACGGAACAATTCAAACGCAAGTTTTACATCTTCAGCACTTATTATTGAAATATTACAAGCAAATTCAATGAGTACCTTGGGATTGATTAAGCATGTCGTATCCACTGAAACATGAGCTATGCCAACAGATGGTGGAAGTGCCTCAGGTCTCTTAAATGATACGCTCCCATTACAATTTCCACATACAGCCAGTATATCCATAGGCTGAGGATGTTTTTCTTTTTTATGGTTACCCTTTGAATGAACTTCAGATTGATTATTTGGACAAGCCTCTAATGATTGAGCAAATGCAGCCATATTCCCATTGCTAACCATGACTGTAGCATTGGTAATCTCAACTGGTGTGACAACTACAAAATACTGGCAGCAATGTGAACAATTTGTGCGCTCACAAAAATTGAAACTAAAGGTCTCTTCTAAAGTATCCAATGCATCAATTGCAGCAATAAATTCCTCGTACATCCAAGTTCCTAATAATATTGGATTTTCATGATGACAAGATTTAAACAATTCATATCTCAACCTAATAATGCCACCTTGTATGTTCGTCGCTAAGTTAATCATACGTACAGAACTAGAAAATTTAATCAATACTTTTAGTTTATTTAAATAGGTTGTATCGAGGGTTACATGGGCTAATTGGAAGGGAGCGTCACTTGTTGAAGTAAAAGTACTGCTTCCTGTACCCTCACCGCATTCCAGTAAAACTTTCCTTGGCATTGTATGATTAGGTTTACATTTAACAGCGACTTTATCTCCTTCGTTTTTAAGTTCTCCATGGTGATTACGATAGGACATTGATATACCTCCATCTATTTTTATAACTTTTCATTTATATCTGAAAATAAGGCATATACTCCATTTTTACTATATCTTATGTCCTTCTAATCATTTAGTGATTATTTTACCCTCCCACCTTTTTGTTTGATATGCTAACAGCCTAAAAGGATTAGCTCCGCGTATGCGCATTGTTTATCTGATCCAGCATATGCTTTTTCCATCCATGAAGACCTAATGAAATTCCGATAACCCCATAGACTACAAATGCTCTAAAAAATTCGCCAATCTGAGCATCTCCAAATAGGGCTTTGCCGGCCGTTGGTGACACGATGAATACCATATGAAAGAGAATGACACCTGTAACTGCGTGACTAATTTTTGCGTTGGATACCGATGCGCCACCGATTAAAATTGCGGCGATGGAAAACATACCTACTTGCATATGACTCCCATAAGTGTTCATGGTACCTATATTTTGTAAAAATATAATCTGCCCCCATGCTGCAAGAACTGTAGAAATGATAACAGCTTTTATTCTTACACCATTAACATGTATACCCGATACTTGAGCAATACGCTGGCTCTGACCTACTGTACGGAATTTTTGACCAAGTTTTGTTTTCATTAACAGCCATGTTAATGTACATAGTAAGGCAATGACGAACCAAGTGACCATCGGCACTTTTAGATTTTTATACATACTGTCCCCAAGGAGTATGGCCACGTTTATACCAATCAGCACAACGCTAAGTCCTGCATAAATCATGAATGTCTTCTTATGTTTTTTCTCCAGTTGATGGTTTCGATGCCTTAGCCAAAGCCTTATCCCTTGATACAAGCATAAGATAATGGCTGAAGCGATGATGAGATGACATAATTTCATACGCCATATACCATCTAGTGCATATTTTATACCTGGATGGTCTTTCGTTCCTGTAAGGGCAATACTATTTCTTAAACCAATACCGTCTGGCTTAATCATCGGTGAATTTTTCATTGGAATAGCCGTACCAGCCAATACAAGGAAAAGAAATTGGTACAACCCATTGGCAAAAAAGCTGACAATAAGACCTGCTATCATTTCTTGGCCTTTCGTTGCATTAAATAATTTGCCTGTTAGATAGCCAAACAGAATGGCTATGGGTAAGGCAATTCCCAAGCAAGTCATAAATCCTGGCAGCCCTCCAATACGCCAATAAGTCACTATGATAATGGCAATCTGGCCGGCCATAGCGCCAACCACCAGTCCAAAATTCAGCCCAAGACCAGCCAATATGGGAATGAGTAAGGATAATACCAGAAAAGAATTTCGGGATATACGATTAATAAGCTCACCGATCATATAAGGTACGCTTAACTCGGATAACATCATACCTATTAAGGATAGCACAATAAAAATAATGGAGACGATGTGCTTAATAAAGAAGTCTTTTAACCGTTTTTGATCCATCACTTTATTCATCTTACTGCCTCCCATCTACTTTGGTCAAAGCGTATAAAATAATGCCATTTTGTACAACCATTCTTACCATCTCCGATATGTTGCCTTCTGGGAATATTTTATTAGCTACTGGCATGGATGTTGTCAGTAAACCCTGAAATAACAAAACCCCTATAAGTACATGGGAAACCTTAGCCCGCTTAGCCGTAGCCCCTCCAATAAGTATGGCCGCCACTGCTGGAAAAGCCATCATGAGTGGTCCTCCATAGAGCTGTACAAAGCCATAACTGGAAGAATACACAATGATACCGATTGCAGCTAGGACCGTTGATAGTATATTGGCTATAATACGCCCTCTATCCATATTAACCCCTGATGCTTCTGCAAACTGAGGATTCATCCCTGCTGCTAAGATGGCAGTACCCGTACTGCTTTTAGTAAATAAAAACACAAGCAGACATACCCCAAGAAAGAATAGAATGAGGCCAGTAGGGATGAATACGTCACCAATGTGAAAAGACCAGAAGTTATTCAACACATAGGCAAATGTTTTTTTAAGGGTAAAGGTATTTCTTAATCCCTTACCAATAGCCCAAACCATCTGTTCGCTGGAAAATGGTAAGAGCAGCCAAGCAATGCACATAAGCTGTACAAATGAAAAACCTGTATAGGTGGCAATGGTCAGCTCGGAACCTTTTACTGCATTTAATAATTTTCCATAGAGATAACCAACAAGGATGGCCAGTGGTAGAGCAAATATAATGGCAAAGATAAATCCTAAAATACCGATAAAACCAAATTCTACACTGATAACAGCTCCCATTAAGCCACAGATTATACCTATAGGTAAAGCAAAGTTAGGTCCAACACCGGATTGAATGGAAGGAACCATGGCTAATACAAGTATACCGTACATACCAAAACGTCGGATAATATCACTGGCTAACATATGCATTTCAATGCCTTGAAAGTAAGCTGTTACAAGCACACCAATAAATAATACCGATATGATTAACCGTGGCAGTCCTATTTTTTTTATGATGTGATGCATTAGGCTTCCACCTCCTGACCCTGAATTTGTTCCATGGTCTTGCCTGACATCAACAATCCAAATACCTTGTCCTTGGCTGTCGGTTTAACCATTCCTGCTAATTTTCCTTCACTGATGATGGCTATACGATGACAGATGCTTCGCAGTTCCGCTAATTCTGAGGATGTCATAATAATCGTCATACCATGCTTACGATTAAGGGCTAACAGCAAATCCAGCACACGTTTTTTTGCACCAATATCAATCCCTCTAGTGGGTTCAGATACCAATAGTATATTGGGATTCTGGGTTAAAGCTCTTGCCAAACATACCTTCTGCTGATTACCGCCGCTTAACCTTCCAACATGTTGAGCCGTTGACGTACATCGTATATCCAATTCCTTAATCATCTTCGTTGTATGTCGCCTAATGGCCCAAGTATTTTGAAATTTAAAAGGACCGATCTTGATTAAAAATTGTTTATTGATATGTAAGGATGTAAAAGCAATATTCATGTCAATGGTATCATCTAATATCAGACCAACGCCTTTTCGGTCTTCAGAAACAAAGGCAAATCCATGCTTCAATACCTGCCTTGTATGCAGATAAGAAAGCTCTTTGCTGTTATATATAATATGGCCAGATGCTGGGTATAAACCCATAATACCGTTGGCGATACCGATTTTCCCTTGTCCAGCTAAACCACCAATGCCAAGAATCTCACCTCGATATACTTGCATGTTCATACCGTGAACTTCTTCACCTGGCATCATCACATGAAAATCTTGAATATCCAGTATAACTTCTTTATCTTTCCTATCCACAACAGCTCTGTTTTGTATGGTTATCTTTCGACCTACCATGGTTTCAGCAATCTCGTCGATGCTTATGTCTTTTGCTGCCTTATGACACACCAATTCACCATCTCGAAGTATGGATACTTTATCGGCTATTGACATAACTTCTTCAAGTCGATGTGTTATAAACAGTATAGCAATACCTTTTTGAGCTAATTTTTTCATGGTTGCCAATAAGTTTTTTGCTTCACTTTCTGCCAACACAGCTGTTGGTTCATCAAAAATTAAAACTTTTATATTGGACTTATCAATCTCTCTGGCAATCTCTATAAATTGCATATGACCTACAGGTAATCCAGCCACTTGGAGCCATTCTTCTACATTCAAATTGACGGTTTCTAGTGCTTGTCTCGCATCTTCTCTCATGGCTTTTATGTCCAATGTTTTTAACTCTTCACCAAATACACGACTAACGATATTATGCTTAAGGGTTTCACGATTTAACTTGATATTCTCCATAATGGTAAAGCCTGGTATGAGCATAAATTCTTGATGGACCATACCGATACCCCAATTCATGGCATCCTTCGGTGACTTCACATGCATTTTATTGCCTTCAAAATAAAGTTCACCTTGAAACCCACCAGATTGATGGATCAGACGCATGCCAAATAATATGTTCATGAGTGTGGATTTACCTGCTCCATTCTCACCCAATAAACAGTGTATCTCACCTGAATTGAGTGTCAAGTTAACATCCTTCAATACCTTATGTCCATCATATGCTTTACTAATATTCTTCATTTCAAGTATACATTGTCCCATAACTTCTCCCACCAATCTATTTATCAACATATACCATCTATGTATCGTAACCTCTGGATATGTTGTCATGTAACATTTAATAAAAGCTAGCTTGTTATGTATCTCCTTTATGACCGAGATGCTTGTGGGTTATGATTGATATACAATCTCACTTGACAGTCTGAGAGGCTGCACCATTTAAAAATATTGACTTGTGTGAATAATAATCGGTTGCATTTCAATGACGCTAATACCTTCCGTTCACCTATGCTTTTTAAACAGACAGCCTCAGAAATCTATCTCATGGATGGTTTTTATTGTGACAACACATCCGTTACGACAAAATCATAGTTGACCTTCAGACCTTCAGATAAATCGACTTTTACAAATCAATAAAATCCGATAGGATGAGTAAGTAATTGTCATAAACGGTACCGTCCTCATCGTATTCTGTTATCTTCACATTGAGATCATCAGCAAAACGCTTAGCATAGTCTTCAAAAGACTTTTTCAACGCTTCTGTGTCTAACTTTTCTTTCACATCACCTTCAATCCATTTGACTGCATAATCTGCACCTGCTTCAATAAACATCATGTTAATAGGTACTTTCCAAGTGGACATTCTGCCTGTCATGTCATTTTCTGCAAGAATACGGCGTAACTCTTCAATAAGGTAAAGTGCATCGCCTTTGTTCTCTTCAGGCATATTGACTTCCAATGCAGAAGGGAACCCATGGAATGGTGATGGACAACATGGTTGTGGGTAAATAGCATGTTCATCGTAAACAGATTTAATAAGGGGTGTCTGCATGGCACAGTTTGTGGAGAAAAATGCCGTGTCTTCCCCATATTCCGCTACTTTTTTAGGTACATCTTCTAGAATAAATTGTTGTGAACCAGATATACCTGCATCACCCGTTGGGTCTGGAGCTGTAGCGTCAACAAATGTTAAACCTTGCTTCTCACAATTTTCTCTAAAAAGTTCTCTTCTAGCTGCCAATAAGGCATAAGACATATGACGTGGAAAAGAATAGTGTACGAAAGTCTCAGCACCCATCTTCTTGGCTTGCTCAATAACAGCATAACCCATACCTAAATCATCCGTTTGAAGACAGACGTCAGCCCTTTCAGCTATCATGGCAGGATCTTCGCCAGACGTACCCACAATAATTAACAGATCATCTCTTGTTTCTTTCACTTTATCAATTGCAGCTGATGTACCCGGTACAGCTTGGCAGATAACTAATGCCTTTACTTGAGGGTCAGAAGCCACACCAGCAATATTAGCAATAACGGTTTCCTGCTCATCCATAAATTTTTCTGGATAAGTCTGAAGCACTACCCGGTCATCTCCCAATTTTTTCTTTACATCTTGTGCAGCTCTATATTCTTCCTCATTCTGTGCAACTGTTCCTGTAATAATTCCGATTTTCCAGTCATCGGATTCCTTTTTTCCACAACTTGTCAATAATGGTACACACATGCATACAACAAGTGTGAGTGCAAATATACGCTTTAATATGCGCATCATATAGCCTCCCTTTACTAATTAGATTCTTATTCATTCTATTATGCCATTGTCTTGTCATCGTATGATGATGTCAATAACTTATGCTTCCATATGTCCTTAACTGTTGATTTATGGGTCTTTTTATCTTGTCTCCTGTACCTACATTAATTATATTCACCAGTCATAAAAAAAGACTTAAAAATTAACCTAACTAAAAAAGACCATAAAAAAAAGCCTATTTTAGGCTTTCAGCTATATTTTTTGCAGTCAATAAGGACGATGCTCAATTAGTTATCCACAATGTCTTTAAGAAAATGCTTAACTATTCACAGTATCTGTTCATAACATCTTTTTAATTGCTGTGGGATGTGGATAAAACTTGGTATTATGTTCTAAAAATGCAATGATGATTACCCTGCTACAGAGCTTTTCCATTGTAACAAATATCATGATGATGGTCAATGAGTTTTCATCCTCTATGTCGTGTGTAATCCTTCATTGCTTAATCATAAATCATCTGATATGATTATATGGAGATAAACAATTGGTTGGAATACCTAAGCATAAATCATTGAAGTGAGGTATAAACATGAAAAAAAGTGATATTGATCTGAAATCCATTCTCACAGAGGGGCATGTTGTTAAAGAGATAAAAGAAGATATGCTGCATATGGCAACAACCCAAAGATTATCCACAAATTTTAAAAAAGAAAATATGACTGTTAAATCTTACGCGTATCTTCCTGATACCTATTCATTACCTTTACGTATTGATTTTACAATTAAAATTGATTCTCCTGGCTTTTATTTGTTTTTAGGTAATGGCCATTTAAATTTTGGAACACCTTGGTCCGATAATCGGCGCATTGATGATATTGTTCACCCCACTTATAAACCTCGATTCTTCCATAACCATATCCCAATGAATAAATTTGTTCATATATCCGTCATCTATGATTTGAAAGCCATGGAGATCCGCATAAATGGACAAGAACGCTTTTACTCAGAAAAAGAAAAATACATGAAGTCTGCATTATTCAAGGAGCAAAATGAGCAAGGTTTTAGGATAAAAATAGCTAGTGCTAAACTAACAAACCTTGTTATCAAGTCCATACAGATAACGGAATCTGACCATCTAACCGACATGGTGCAAGGGGCTACAGACTTACCAAAAGCAATTATAAGAAATGAAGCTGTAAAAGAGGGACAAAAGCCTACATTTGAAACATGCATAGCACGTCTGCCAAAACCAATACAAAATGAAATCATAAAGACGGATCATTTTTTACGCTCTTTAAAACCAATGACATTCAAAAGAGTCATCGAAAAGCATGGTCATAAAATAACGTATATCGCTTCTGACCATGGCTTTTCATATGCCATATACCCAAGTAATGACATCATGTATCATTCTCTAAATTGGTATATCCTGACCAATAAAAAACCTGAATTATGGGGTAGAAAAGATGATAAGATGATGGCTACTTTAAACAAACTTCGAGAAACGTCACCTGAGTTTGCTGATAGGATGTTCATTAATCTAAAAGAGTGTATTGCATGCCATCCTTCATGTTCTGTTAAAACAGTGTATACCTATAACGAAACTAGTAAGTGTACTTGCCATGGTTCAATGCTATTCAAGATGAGCATCGCTGACTTTGAAGATGTAAGACATTTTATTCATACAGCTAATGGCTTATAAAATCCATTGGAAATAACGGTCTTAATCCAATAAAGAGTCTATCAAAAAATGACAGACTCTTTATTCTGCTTCATTCAAGACACTTAATTCTTACTGACCAACTTTTATGTTGATAACTGCTCTTAATAGGATACTCCTTTTTATCAAATGCAGAGGTTGCGTGTATATCCATCTTACCTAATAGGGTATATCACACTCTTTTCCTCACGAAATAAATAATAGGAGGGTTCTTCTTTCTGTTTTCATATTGAATGGATAGAACCTCGTATTCTGACTGTTTTAACATACTTATAAAACCTTGTACGGCTTCTTTCTCTACCATGCCGCCATCATGTCCATAGTAGGTAATAATAGAAAGTATACCATCTTTCTTTAGGATACCCAATATCGCTTCTATGGCTATGAGTGTAGAATAGGGTTTGGTGATGACCTCTTTATTACCTGTTGGCAAATATCCTAGGTTGAACATGGCCATATCGATTGGTTCTTGCACATGACTTCTAACAGCTTCATGAGAAGCCTTTATTAATGTAACCCTGTCAGATAAGTTGCTTTCAACTAACTTTTCTTTTGTTGATAAAAGCGCCTTTTCTTGAATGTCAAAAGCATATACTTTACCACTTACACCAACTTGTTCTGCTAAAAAAACAGTATCATAACCATTTCCCATTGTGGCATCAACAACGACATGACCTTCCTTAATATAATCTTTTAAAATACCATGAACCTTAAGGGTTATATGGGATTCAAACATGATCAGCACCTCTTCTTTATCTGTATTTCTAATTTCTTCCTATCCTATTTCAACTCTAACTATCCCCAAACGACAGTACCACTAAACGATGATACATCAGACCTAAAATTATGGAAGGGCATTATACTGAAATCCGTAAATTATCCACACGTTTTACCTGATAATCAAAATGACGAAATGTTACCGTACATGTGTCTCCTGTAGGGCATTGTGCAACCATGCCTAATTTCATTGTTTTACTTCCTGGTAAGTCAAAGTACCTGACCAGAATCCACTCTATCCCATCCATTGAATAATGAAATGCGTAGCAATCCCCTTTTCTGGTTATGCGCAGATACGTGGTATCTTGGGGGATAGCAGTCGCATTAGAGTCATCTGAAGTGCCTTTGGTTACAACACTTACAATATAGGGTTCTAGACTTACGTATTCAAAACATATTTTAGCCCAATTTTTATCGTCGGACATAACCATTAGACAACCCGAATCAAATTCATGATTCATTGTAAGACCGATGTGTACTGTTGCGACAAAGTCCTCTTCTGTGTCAACATAAAACAAGGGCGCTGTCATAGCAACGTGATACCCTGCTGGGTCTAGAAAGAAATCGACGCCGCTCTCAGCGGTAATTTCAACCATCCCATCTGAAACATGCCATTTTTTAGGCTCATTTATCCATTTAAATTGTTCTGATGACAGTGTCATCTTATTGTTTTTTGTTTTCATAACATGTATACTCTCCTTATTTAGTGATTTGATTACAACACAATCTACGCTTTATTATAAACTATTATTATCCCTTTTCATTTTATACAGCACGTAATGGGTCATCAGAGCCAATAATGGAAAAATGACGGCTAGGAGAATACCAAACCTAATGGCACCCTGCTCTATGGTGACATTTAACATATTGGACAGCTGTAAAACCATTCTGCTGGACATACTGTTATCAATAATCATTCCTGTCATCCAAGGTCCAAAGGCAGCCCCCAAATCCCCTGCTACAGCCAAAATAGCAAACAACCATGCTCCAGACATGGGAAAACGATCTGAAGAAATAACGATTGTACCTGGCCATAGTAGGCTAACAGCAAAACCACATAGGATACAGCCTGCTACGCTGATGGAAATGATGGGCGATAATGCCACCGTTAAGTAACTCATCACGGCCAACAAGGAACCGAAGATTAAAGCTTTATGTATATTGATCTTAGACCCATAAATACCATAAAATACTCTGCCTACCCCTAGCATAATGGCAAAACCACACATACCCATCAGGTCCCCTGTTAGCTTAGGTAGTGCCAAACCCTTCTCCATAAAGGTGGAACTCCATTGGTTCATCACCACCTCTGCTGCTGCCCCGAACATGATAGCAAACAGGGTTAAAATGAAAAACGGGTGCAATAAAATTTCCCTAATACGTTGTCGATGACCCTCTGGAATGATATCTGGAAACTTTGCTCCTAAGAACATAAAAAAGTTAGTTAGAGGGAGAATGGACCAAAATAAAACAATATACTGCCAATTTTCTCCTCCAAAGATAGCGATAAAAAGGGTGGTGATAATAATGGTGATGACCTGCCCCCAAGCATAAAAGGAGTGGAGCAGGCTCATAGCAGGCCCTTTATCGTTCCCTGGTATGGCTGAAATAATAGGGCTTAATAGGATCTCTAGCAAGCCGCTTGAAAAGGCATAAATGACAGTGGCTATAAGAAAACCTGCAAAAACATCATCTTTGAAAATCAGCGGTGAGGCCGCAAAAACGATAAACCCTATAAAGGCCGTCATGGTTGTAGGCAATACCAGCCTTCTATAGCCTACTTTATCAATTACCCCGCTAAAACTGATATCTGCCAAGACTTGGGCAATAAAGTTCACACTAACCAATACCCCTAGCTGACTATAGGTTAGGTCATATATCCCCATTAAAGGGATAAATAAAATGGCTGTTAGGTTCGTAATAATTGCTTGGGTGAATATGCCGACGAAACAGGATATGGTGGTTCTTTTATAACTTATTAACATAGGCTCCTCCAAAAAATACATACTTGTTAACCTCTATTATTGCTCATATTTGAAAAAGTATCAAGACCTTTCACCAATGGATTATACCCATAAGATAATGACGTCCTAATCCCCATTTGCTTTAAAGCTTCATCCGTAACGATGGCATTGCCTATGGAATCGGCGAAAGTCACAAGGGGAACTTCCCCCTCCATGATGCACCTGCCAAATTGCTCCACCTCTAGCTGATAATTATGAGGGCTATTGATTATAATAACCTGTTCCTCTCCATTTTTGAAAAGCTTAATGGGTAACTCACCACTGTCATTGTAATCCACAGGTACCTCTATTCTGCCGGCATCACCTATTACCACGTAACCCCTCCAGTCATAAGTATCAAGGGCACAATATGAGGTTGCCGTAATGCCTTCTTCAAAGGACATGATCATACAACTGCTCTTATCAATGTTCTGTAAATGATTGACGTCCCCAATGGTATAGATGGCTAAGGGCTCTTTTCCCGTAAGATACCGTATGGTGCCTATGGTATAGACCCCTACGTCATAGGTAGCCCCGCCACCCATATTTCCGTCCAACCGTACATTATTAGCGTCTTCTAACAAGTAAGCAAAGTGGGCTTCTAGGTGTTTTAGCTTGCCAATGGCACCATCATCTATGAGGGATTTCACCTTTTTAAGTACTGGGTTATGCCTGGATGCAAAGGCTTCCATGAGCAATACGCCGTTGTCATCACACGCTTTCTGCATTTGCAGGACCTGTTCCTCTGATAGGGCTAAGGGCTTCTCACATAATACATGCTTTTTCTTCTTGGCTGCTTTAATGGTCCACTCACAATGCAAGCCGTTTGGCAAAGGAATATAGACTGCATCCACTTTGGGGTCCTCTAATAATGCCTCATAGCTGTCATATAGCTTCTCTGGGTGAAATGCTTTTGCAAAATGTTTCAACTTACTGGTTCTTCTTCCCGATATGGCATAAAGCTTGGCATTATTGGCTTTTAAAATCCCTGGGATAAGTGCCTTTTCAGCAATGTCAGCACAGCCCATCACACCCCAGTTAACCGTCTCTTTTTTCATTAATATCCTCCTAACTTCCATCTTATTTAAAGGCACTTGCTAATTTCTTACGAATACCCATGCCCATTGTTCCCCATAGGACCAGCTTGATAAGCCTATATTCTGAGTACTTTTTCAATGGTTTTCAAGTAGTTCAACGATGCATTTTAGAGGACCCGATGCATCCAGGTAGGTGTATTCACTGTTACCACCATCGTATTTGCCTCGCTGTAAACACGTCATACCAAAGTCTTCACAGGCAGCTATTTTTTCTTCTGTATTTTTTATCTGAAATGCTATGTGATGGATGCCTTCACCATGCTCATCTAAAAAGTCCTGCCAAGTACTCTTGACACCATTAGGCTGAATAAGTTCAATCTGTAGATGATCTGTCACATCAAAAAATACCAATTTACAAGCTGCACCTGGAGCAGGCTTTCCTTCCACTGTGGTCTGGGTCACTGAATAATCCTCTGTATCCATGGTGTCTGGCGGCTCCATACCTAAAAATGTGCCAAACGTTTTTTTAGACGCTTCAATGTCCTTTACGATAAACCCGATTTGGGTCACTGATTTCGTTCCTAATAATCCTGCCATACTTTAACCCTCTTTCATTTATAATGGATGTTTGTTGAACATGCTTCTATGGATGCGTCGATGATTTGTATACATCTATCCACATCTTTTTTGGAGGTAATCAAAGGTGGATGCAATACGATGACCACGTTGTTAAGATTTTTTCTACTTTCTAACTCCGTTACCAGGCCTTTTTTTAGCATCTCTTTAAACAACATGTCACCTAATTCGAAGTTTGCTTGTTTTGTCTTTTTATTCTTAACCAGCTCAAACCCTTGAAGCAATCCCATGCCTCTGACATCACCAATTACATCATATTTTGTTTGTAGCTCCTTTAGTCTTTTATTGAGATAGGCACCAACAATTCGAGAATTCTCAACTAGCCCATCTCGTTGAATGATTTCTAGGTTTTTACTTGCAGCTGTACACATCAGGGGATAGAAAGAGTGGGTGTGCCCATGAAGCGTCAGCTTATCCATGACGTCGCCAATTTCCTTAGTGGTTATCACAGCAGAACCGGGCACATAGCCTCCTGTAAGCGCTTTTCCTGTTACTAATATGTCTGGTATGACTTCCCAATGTTCACAGGCAAACATAGCCCCCGTTCTACCAATACCTGTTACCACTTCGTCAAAAATTAAAAGGGCATTGAACCTGTCGCAGATTCTTCTTAATTCTTTTAAATACCCATTAGGTGGTACGATAACCCCACCGGCTGCAAATACTGGCTCTGTTATAATAGCCGCCACATTGTTACTGCTGTCATTAAGGATCTGCTGCTCTAGGTATTTGAGGCATTGCAACTCACAATGATGAGGATTTTTTCCAAAGTCACATCGATAACAATAGGGTGGGGATGTGTGAAGGAAACCTCTGGGTAACAGCTCCGCGATATGGGGATTTTCTTGTATGGTTTCTGACTTACCCGTTGCAGCAGCAGATCCAGCTGTGGAGCCGTGAAACCCTCTCCAAAAGGATATAATCTTACCTCCGCCTTTATAATATTTGGCGGTTTTTAAAGCAAATTCATTGGCGTCTGAGCCGGTACAACCCATTAAGACTTTCGTCAGCCCATAAGGCGCCAAATCTGTCAATGTTTTAGCCAGCTGGACACGCTCTTGTGTCACAAACATGGATGTTACTGAGACTATTTTCTTCATCTGAGATGAAATAGCGTCTATCAGTTCTTTGTTATTGTGCCCCAAGCTGCAAGCTGAAAACTGTGCAGAAAAGTCCAGATATTTCTTACCTTGATCATCGATCAAATACATACCATCTGCCTGTTTAAAAATAATCTCTTCAGGGCTGTATACCTGCATATTATAAGCCTTATCTTCAGCAATGACTGTATTATTCAACGTTATCATTCATTCCTTTCCCTACGCTCAAACTTAAACCCAGTGAAAATAGCCTCTTGAGCATTTATTTTATTGTGTATGACAAGCTTGTTAATGGATTACATAATCGTTGTTATATAGCCCTCAATTACATACCTGGTGATGTCAAGATAATTTTCATGTCTTGTGAATCTCCTTTTTTATTTAAAAGTTCATCAAAAGCTTCTTTATATTGTTCCATGGGTACTTTTTTAGTCACTAATTCCCCTAATTCACTTAGATTAAGAGCGATATCGATTGCTTTCTCCATTAATTGATGTACTTCACCAGTACCAATGATGCTTGTTCCATTTGTTAGTAAATCAATAGTTTTTAATGTTATCTCATAGGTATTGTTAAAACCCATTGGAACCATTTTCGTATTTTTTCCTACATAGTCCATGGCCGTATGTAATTTATCACCTACTGCATCAATAATGACATCAAAACCACGACCTCTGTTAATGCGATGGACTTCTTCCACTGTTAATTCCTGAGGGTCATAGCAGTAATCCACATACTTCTCTGACATTTTTTTACGATATGCATTTACTTCTGTAGAAACTGTTAAGCGTGCTACTTTGCTGCTCATTAATTGACATATAAGGCCTATAGGTCCACTACCTAAAACTAAGACGGATTGGTCCGGTCTCACATTTAATTTTTCAAATACATTTAACACACAGCATAAAGGCTCTACCATCCAAGCCGTCTCCCTACTCATGTTTTCAGGGATTTTGTAGATATAACTCTCTTGCCCAACATAATACTCAGCAAATGTACCATGTGTACCTATGCCTACTTGATAGGAACTAAAATCTGTACAATAACATGTTAAGCCTATATTACAGTAATAACAGTTTCCACAATATTGAGTTGGATCAATAATGACTTCATCACCAACCTTAATATGTTTTACCTCATCACCTACCTCTACTACTTTACCAATGGCTTCATGACCAATAATCATGTTGGTTGGACCTTCCATTTTACCTCCAATAATGTGTAAATCTGTTCCACATATACCGGTCCCATATATTTTGACCTTCACATCATCAGGTCGCTTAAGGTTTGGTTCTTCTACCTCTCTTAATTCTAACTTTTTATTGTCAGTCCAAATTAATGCTTTCATCAAATACCTCCGTTAATATTCTATTGTGAGTAACCTTAGAAACACTTGTCTCTAAATACTCCTTATTTTATGCAACCTATTTATAAGTTTTAAATGGATTTTTACCATTTTATTTGATCCAGTATTTTTTTATGTAATTCATGGGTAGAGGCAGCTATACACGATTGTTGGTTATGATAGCCTAATTCCGTTAGCAATGTTTCATCCAATGATTCACCATATGCATCCGTTATGATGACACCTGCTTTTTGTGCTAAATAGACGCTGGCTGCAATATCATAAGGAAACAAATGAAGAACTTTACCATTCCCAACCTCTCTAAATCTATTGATTAAGCTGGGATTATCTTTCAATATCCGATTTCCAATATCCACATATGCATCCAATTGTCCTGTAATTATTCTAGAAATAGCATAGGATGCACTGTTAAATAGGAAAACGCCTCCTGTATTTGCTGACTGATTGATTAAGTCACCATATGCTTTAACCATTAATTCTGCTGGATGCCCGTTAAACTCAATTGTCCAAAACATATTTTCTAGTTTGGTCTGATGATTTAGGTTGGGCAGGGTATCTTTATACCCAGAGCAAGCAATACCTTCCATGTTTTTATCACTGTATATGGTAGCACCGGATTTTAACTCTTTGAGTAATGCATAGTCAATATCTTTTATTTTTGCATCCTCGTAGAACCTTGCCACAGCTATTGAAATACATGACATGCCCATTTCAGCAGCCATTGGCCTTGTCCCATCTATAGGGTCTACAATCAATAGAAATTCAGGATTCCCACCTAAAATACTTAACCCATAATCTTCAGAATATATGGCTATGGATAGATTGGACTTGGTCACATATTCCATCACAGCATCTTCTGCTATTTGGTCGATATTAAACTGAGCATCGCCACCAGGAGAAACCCCATTCACCACTCGATTTTTTAGTACGCCACTTGATTCATTTACCCGATCGTAAACATAATCTGCTAGGCCATATATAAATTCTTTCACAAGTTTACCTCCTTGGTATCCTATCTGTAATATAATTGAATATTCTGATATTATTTTGTGGATTTATTCACCCATCCATATGTAAAAGTACCTATGGCTTATTTAAGCATGTGATACTTGTATTTGGTCTAAAACATATTCTAGAATATCACATAGTTTTTTAGCTTCCTTCGTTGTCATAATTAAGGCGGGTCTTATTTTTAAGGTATTACCAAATCCATACCTAGAGGTACGCATGATTAATCCATTTTCAAATGCTGTCTTTTGTATTTCTTTTGTCAATGCTAAACTTGGTTCGCCTTTTTCGTTATTCACTTCAAATCCAATCATCAGCCCAACGCCTCTTACATCTCCTATAAAGGAATACTTTAATTTGAATGCTTTAAGTCTGGTCATGATATAGTCTCCTACATTCTTAACATTTGATAAGAAAGCAGGTTCACTGACAATTTCTAATGTTTTTAACCCAGCAGCTGCTGCTAACGAGTTAGAACCATATGTGAATGAATGGTGATGTCCATCCATCTCAGAGTACTCTTCTCTTGAAGCAATTGCAGCTATTTGGAATCCTGTACCACCTAATCCTTTGGCTATGGTCAGTACATCTGGTTCAACACCGAAGTGTTGTGACGCAAACATATGTCCCGTTCTGCCTATACCTGTTTGTATTTCATCAAAAATCAGTGCAAAACCATACTTATCTGCTAATGCCCTTAATTTAACGAAATACTCTTTTGGTGGCACAATGTTATCGCCATTGCCTAATATAGGTTCTAGAATCATAGCGGATATATTGCCGTTGCTGGCATATTCAATGAAATCCTTAATTCTCTCCACACAAAGCATATTACAGTTGCTTTTGTCTTGATTATAAAAACATCGATAGCAATAAGCAGGAGGAACATGGGTGATACCACTATTAGAAAGCCCATTAAAGTGTTGTCTCCTAAATGCCAATCCAGACGCATTCATTGTATAGATTGTCTGACCAACATGGGATCTAAATAATGATATAAGGCCCGTTTTCTTATTATAATGCTGCACCATTTTTATGGCACCTTCGTTTGCTGTTGATCCACCTGACACTTTTAAGTGTATCTTAGTTAAAGATTTTGGTGTTACTTCAATTAACTTTTCTACCAGTCTACCTACAGACTCTGACATATAACTGGATGTAATATGTATTAAATTTTGTGCCTGTTGTGTAACCGCTTCAATGACTTCCTGATGGCTGTAGCCTAGACTGAGATTGAAGGTAGCAGCAGCACAATCAATATACTCTTTACCTTTGTCATCGTATAGATAGATGCCTTTACCATACTCCATTACCACATCTTGCGTTGGTGTAAAAAAATATTTATTGAGTTGTAACAACTCATTTTTTTCCATAGCTTCAATCATAATTTTCTCCTCTCTGTTATAATGCCTTGATTATCTTCTAACCTATTTTATTTCATACTTTTATGTCTAGTCATTTTAGTTTAACTCTTGTTTTTCATCCAGTCGATTTTACTGTTTTATGCCTCCTTTCACACTTTTATGTATTAGATTACTAAACCATTTGAGCATGGTTAGCATGCTTACAATTGGTTTTTAACAGGTTTTTGGTTCTTGCATGTGGATCGTTCTTTAATAATTGCTATTCTTACTCTCTTAGATACTAGCCAAAACATTGCTTACTCCATCACTTACTGTCACTTAGATGGATTAATATTTTACCTACTTCTTTAAGTGTGTCAGCCGAAACGTTATCAACTATTCCTTGTAAACTAAGTTCTCTTTCTAGACTTGTCCTTTCCCCATATAAAACATAATCGCTTGAAATTTCTAATGCTGTGCAAATCCTTTTTAAAACATCTACAGTGAAACCTCTTTCTCCAGTTTCTATATTGTAGATTGTATTCTCACATACACCAGCCTTTTCAGCTAGTTCATTTCTAGATAAGCCTATTTGATCTCTTATATTCCAAATCCTTTCACCGATTTCTCTACTGTCTCCACTTACCATAGCATTTATCTCCTGTCGTTATTATACTATTTTTCAAACAAACCTAAAACCAACATATATGGTGAATTTCCAGTATTAATACCATATTTACACTACATATATGGTGAAATTGTATTTTCATTTTACCAAGTTGCTCAACAAAAGTATAATAATTGCATATAATTAAAAAATATTTAAGGTGATTACGAGAATGCTATTTGGTGATAATTATTTCCATTAACACATCTTATATGATAATCATTCAGAATAGGAGTTTGTTTTTGATTATTAAAAAAGACGAAAGGCGGGTGGTTTTATTTTGAGATAGTTTAGAATTTGCCAACCATCAAGATAATGTTCATATTGAAATTGTATCCTATTATAAAAGCATAACCTTGTATTATAATAAAACTGAATATAACGATAGATTTGGATTACTATCCTTATACACGGGAAACATACCAACGTTAGATATTAAGATACGATTGATAGCATTAACACAAGTAGGTGTTAAGACCACAAATTCACAGCGCCAGACTTAAAAATACCTCCCCTATGCCTTACATCATATTTTAATGATTAAGTTAACAGAAATGATAACTCTTGAATATATTATGATATAGCCTTTTTGAATACAAACAATTTGAGCGTGTACTGAGAGATTCAAGAAATCCTATAGACAGAAATAACATCTTTCTTAAAAAGGAATTGAGATATGCGTGGAAAAATATGGGAAAAAAATAGTATCAGAGAAAATGGTAGATAGAAATTCCCTATGCCATTGTGACAATAAAACTAATGGTTGTATTAATAGTATTCAAAGTAATCCCATCATTAATATTAATATCTATATATCCGATTTGAATACGACATACTTCCATAAAAAAAGGGGTGAAAAATTGGCATATTGCGACGGAAGTGTAAATCATATTATCATCAAACCTAATATTTGTGTTACGAATAGTATTCACGGACTAGAAGTCAATGAGGTCATCATAGAAAATGAAGATGAAATTGCAAATGAAAGTCATGAGAATATTAACACCAATGTTAGTGAATCTGAAGAATGTGATAAAGCTACTGACAGTATAAATTGTATAGTAGTTGAACCAAATATTAAAGTTGATACTGATATTAGTGGATTGACTACTACTATTACCGTCTAGAAAATATATTAGTCTCCAAACTGCTGACATGCTTTGTCAGCAGTTTTTTATATAACTGTTATATTCTTCTTGCATGCATATATTACTACTGGCTATCTGACAATAGATGACTATAAACAGCCTTTAGATAATATCTTAAGTAAAGAAAGGATGATTAAATGGATATCATATTTGTTGATGCATTTCAACAATCAAGTGTAATAAGCTTTCCCATAGGCATTAATTTGTTATCAACCATAGTTAATGCCAATTCAAACTATACTTCACAGGTAATTAGTTTCCCTAATCTACTTGCTGAAAAAAAAGTGCCCGATAATATATTGATCGAAAAAAATTATGAAACCATTACCAAATATATACTGAGTAAAAATCCCAAAATAATATCCTTTTACACCATGGGCTCCTCATTTTTTATATCATTAATTATAGCTAAAAATATAAAAACAATTAATGCTGAGATAAAGATAGTTTTTGCTGGTCCCCACGTTAGCTTATGCGGTCCAAAGACTCTTGAAACCTTTGACTTTATAGATGTGGTCGCTATAGGTGAAGGTGAACAAAATGTAATCAGTATAATTGATTTTTTTAACGGTAAAGAAAAAATCGAAAATGTAAAAGGTATTTGCTATAGAAAATCAAACCAAATAGTTTTTAACGAGCCCACTCCATTACTAGATAATTTGGATGACCTACCAATGCTTAATTTAAAAATGGATAATCTTCCTTCCACAATCCCTATCGAGACTGGCAGAGGGTGTCCCTATAACTGCACCTTTTGCTGTACCAAAACCTTTTGGAAGCGTAAGGTTAGACTCAAAAGCACCGACAGAATAATTAATGAAATAAAACATTATATGAAAAAATACGGTATTAGAAAATTTGATTTCATTCATGACCTATTTACAGCCAATAAAAAAAATATTCTTGAGTTCTGCAGCAAACTGGTAGATCTAGACATGGGTATAAAATGGAATTGCAGTGCAAGGGCTGATACCTTAGATGAAGAAATCATTCGTTTAATGGCAAGATCAGGCTGCAGCAAGATTCTTTTAGGAATTGAAACGGGCTCTCAAAGAATGCAAAGTGTCATTAACAAGTACCTGACTATTTCTGAGGTCAAAAATACCATCCAGCTTCTGGATAAATATGGTATCGACATGCAAGTGAATTTTATTTACGGATTACCTACGGAAAAAGAGGAAGATTTGTTAGAAAGCCTTAAATTAATAAGATTTTGTGTTGAAGAAATGCTGATCCAGGAAACCACCATACACAGATGCATGTGTTTTCCGGGTACGCATATCTATCTCACTGAAAAGGATACCTTGACTTTTAATGAAAAAAATTTTTACCTATTTAAATTTCCTGCAAAAAACCATATTGACTTTATTAAAAGATATCCAGACCTGTTTTCAAACCTGTTTACTCTTGATAGTATATTACTGGACAAATACTTTTATTTAGATATATTTGTTAATTATGTATACAATTACTTTGCCTTTAGGACACCTAAAACCATTAAGGAAATAATAGCATATTATAACAATAGTTTATTGGAATTTTATCTGGATTACGAATCTGAATTAGAAAGAATGGCTGCTTTATTGACCCGAACAGTTTACTATGAAGATAATCTAAGTGATGTCAGAGAAGAAATGTATAGAAGCTTAGTGCTTTTTATCAAAAATAAGATGACGGATGATTTTATTTTGGAGTTATTAAAGTTTGAAGAAGAAATAATGAAGACAGTTTTGGCAGAAAATACTAAAGAGTCCCAAGCCAAAAGTTTTGACTATGATATGCTCCTTTACTATCAAAGCCTAAAAAAGAAAAAGGAAAAGTGTAAATTACTTTTTACAGTTACAAAAAATAAAGAAGTTAAAATATATAGAGATATATAGAAGACATTTTTATCATATTGGATATTATGATAACATGGATGATGCTATACAAGCTAGAGAACAAAAGCAAAATAAAATATTACAGGAATTTGTAAATGCATAGGGATATTATACATGGTCAAAAAGATGCTTAAGACCCAAATTAAACCCGCAAAACAGGTGAAATTTTAATAAAACATAAGTTTATCCACAAGTCGTTATTAAATAATATAATTTATTAACAACTACTACAAGTAGCATGTTAATGGGATTTAGACAAATAAAAACCCCTCTACCCACGTTACCGCAAGTAAAAGGACTTTTGAACGTGCGCAGAAAGATTCGAACTCTCGGCCTTCTGATCCGTAGAAGGTTCGTTTTGAAAAAGCATATATATGATACTCTAGTTCTGATGTGGTACTTTTGACAACAAACATATGTTCGCACACATTTTTTTTTATTGTTCTGATTTGAGGCATAATCATAGGATTATATGTTGATGCTTTTAATCCTCTGATACAAATATAATGCTATTATGGGAATGTGTGTCCTTGTTTTTGGATTTTCTAGCTTCTTATACTAGAGGTCCAAAACAGATTTACATATAATCTTGGCGGCTACTTTTGGGCATAATAAAAACACCTCTATCATAGAAGTGTTTAATATACAAAATTAAAGATAAGTTATTTGGTAGGGAGGCGTATCCTACATCTCTTTTCAGACCTATTGAAAACCATAGGCGCGGCAGCTGCCTGTTCTGCCCTCAAATAACTTATCACAATATCTTATGTAATACGTAATCATATTATACATGCTTTTTTCATTTATGTCAACATTTTTTTAAAGTATTACTCTTTTTATATACATTTAATTTATCTGGAGTAATGGGAAAAATTGTTTTCACCCATAAAATACCTTTAGGTTTAATCCTTACTGCAACCACTAAGGTTTGATCTATGGTTTTTATGAACTCAATACTTTTACCGTTTGGGTGGACACCTACATAATCAGGATTAGCAATAATATCAGGCGTGAATTCAATACATTTTTTATACTCTTCATCATTTCTAAATTTATGTTTATGCTTAAGAGTATATTTTATCTTATCTTTACCAATGAGAATATCAGTTTCGTCCATTGTTAAATTTAATAAGTTAATAATTTCTTCGTTAAGTTTTCCAATTACATAAGCATTTTGGGTCAAATTATCTATATCAAATTTTTCTGTCATAACAATTTCTCCTAAAAACATAGTTGTGTATTTTAAAATTATAATATACTACAACACATTATATCATAATGTTATAATAAAATATACTATGTATGTCTTAAATATTGAATAAAAATTTAGAAATTTATATTTATAAGTAGACAGGAGTATCTTTATTTTTATCAGTTCAATTATGCGCAAAAGAAGGGCTTCAAGCATAATGCCTGAAACCTCTTTTTGTTATTAATTAAACCTGTATTTCTTTTTTTATCTGCTCTTTAATGCTCTGACTATTATAGCTATATGAACATCTCATATGTATAATTTTGAAACCAACGATGTTAATTATCTCATCTACAAACTTATCTCTTGCAATTCTTTTAGCGTTATTATGTGATTTATCATCTAATTCTATACATAGTATTGGTTTTAGAGAGATTTTGTCACACAATACGAAATCAATATGCTTTGACTTGATTCTATTAAAATAGCTTTGCCTATTTTCTATGCTCCTAACTTTTACAATATCTGCAACCCTAACTTTCGAAAACAAAATACAATCTAGTTCGTTACAAATATTATTTAGGATTCTATAGAAGTTTAACTCTGCCTTTGACACTAGACTATCCGTACCATAATAAGCTTTATTAAAATCGTTATTAGGCTTTGGCTCAATTATTTCTTTTGATTGGTCAACATCTTGTACTTGGGTATTAGTACTTGTCTCATTGCTGTTTCCTTCATTATCGGAAAGTGCACTTTTAAATATGATTGCTACTATGATGATTGCTAGAATAATTAAGTAAATCATTTTTACTCCTTACTATCCCCTGATTCATCAACCCAAAATACTATGCTTTTTATCACGTCCTTATAAAGTTTATTTATATAACATGTTCAATTGAACAATTATATCATTAGCATTAATTAACACCTAATTTGCTTATTCTTTTGAATGCTCTTTTGCCATGTATTCAACTTGTCCGATTATCTTACATTGTTCCTTATATGGTAACTTATTGAAATATTTTATTAGTTCCTTTAGTTCATTTGAAATATCCATTGTATTGTTTTCTTTTCCTTCTATTAACCAACTATACGAAGTTCCAAAAAAGTCCTTTAAGGCTACTAGTGTTTCAAATGATGGGTAATTCTTCTTTTTTTCAATAGCACTGATTTTACTTTGTGTTATTCCTATATTCTGGGCTAATTCTCCTTGTGATAATCCTAATTTTTTTCTTAATTCCTTCATTCGTACTCCTACATCATTCAAAAAAACACCTCTTTTTATTCTTTATGGACTATTTCTATTGACTTTTAAGTCCTTATGGACTATAGTATATATAGATAATACTTTTCTAATTAGTATTTATATCTTAAAGGATTATATTAATATCTAATTATAGCACATCTATCTAATCATATCTATAAAAAGATGTCGTGGTGATGTCGTCTAAGATTGTTATATAATTTTTTGTACAAGGGGTGTAGTAGTGTTAAGTATTGATGACAGGATTAATCAACATAGGTTGACTATATTAAGCTTATCTAAGAAAATTGACTATCTTGTAATGTTAATGGATGGTTATCCAAATTATGTATTTTATGATTCATGGGAAAATCAAGTTGATGTTTCATTATGTAAAATAAGACGCATTAAGGAAGAAATAAATAAGTTAAGGTTAAAAAATGAATTGAGAATACTTAAAAATAATAAAGATGAAAAGGAGTTGATAACAGTGAAAACAAAGCAAAAAATGACTTTTTTACGTAAGGAAAAATTTGAAGGAATTTCTAAAAAGACTAACCTAGAGTATAGTATCACAAACTTATTTTTTCTTGATGACGAGTATCAAGAGGTTAAATTGGGACTATCTAAGGAATGTACACTTGACTTAGAATCACTAAAAACTTTAAAACCATATGAAGTGAATATTGATATTCAATTAGGAAATTATGTAAGTGCTAATGTCCTAGAATTTAAAGCTATCTAGTTACATTATTTGTAACTTCATATACACTCTTTAGTCTGCTGTCCTCTCTTCGGGATGGCAGACGACTCTTAAAGAAAGAGGTGAATAGATGGCATTAACTAAGGCACAATTAAAAGCAGTACAAGGCTACTGCTACAATGAAGAAGCCAAAAGAAAGTATGTAACTATGTATTGTAGTTACCAATGTATAGATTGTCAAAGACTTATATGCAACGGTGGCAAGTGCTACGGTAAGAAACAAGTTAGCGAGTGTCAAGGATATGTTGATAAATCAGTATCCAAGATTCACTTAGAAGCCAATGATATAGCCAAAAATCCCAACGGTATACTATGTTATGTTAAGAAAGTCGTTGGAGATCGTTGCCTAGTATTAGAACAGTTTCAAGATAGATGGTATCCCCTATCCATGCTTGAATTGTTCAAGTCCCATCGGGAATGTAGTTGGGGGAATGGTCATAGATGATTGATTTTGTAGGGGGTGTTCTGTAAGTGGAATATGTACAAAAGTTAGAGTTAGTAATATTTGCTCTTATTATGTTTAATGTATTTGATTGGTTCATGGGTCTTTATTATCGAAAGATATGTAAAAGGAGCAAGTGTGGTAAATGTTTCTTTTGGAGTTGCCCATTCTATCAGTTATCGTCACGAAAAAGTCTAATAAAGTATCTTGATAAACAAATTGAAGTTACTAATCGTTCATTAGGCAAGATTAAAGATGAAAAGATGATAATTGCGTATAATGCTGAGATTAGTGCCTATCAGCACACTATATTCTATTTGGAAAGTTGCAAATGATTGATTTTATAAGGAGTGAAAGGAATGTCCGTCATAAGGTTTTTATTCCTGTTTAGCCTGTTCATGGTAGGTGTCAACATATTGTGGGTTGCTTGGGAAATTTACATGGCTCTATCAAGACGGAAGGAAAAACGAGATAGTGAGGATATGAGCGATTGGTTTTTATAGAAATTGATGTCTACTGGTTGAGAATATTTCGCTTTTTGAAATGTGAACAACGAGCAGGCTAGCGATTGACTACCTGTACTTGCCTTTACTAGCACCACTTTTTATTGAGCCTAGTAACGCTTGCGTTCTTCGTGCTTTTAGGGTTTTAAATAGGGGTCGCTCCCCCGGTAGCTTTAGAATTGGTTTATGTGAACCATGTATATTTATATGGCGATATATTGCCGTTACAACAAATTGTGTACGTTGTAGATTCCAAAGGAACGATTATATGAAATGACATAGCATATAAGGGCTAAGGGCATGTACACATGAGGGCATTTGTTTAAGGAATATATCGCCATCTTTGGAGGTGATGAAGGTTATATGAAAAAGTTCATGATATCATTGTTGGTTTGTATCTCAATGACCATCCCTGTTTTTGCTAATGATGTAACCATTGAAAGTGACAAGATTGACCAACTTATCACGCAGAATCAGGAAAGCATTGAGATTCAATCACAAATGCTTGAATCCACACATGCAATCGTCTTTTGGATTAAGGTGATTATCTTTCTAGCATTGCTAACCATGGCTTTCTTTTTGGCTTATCTCTTTGTCAAAAAGATTGCCATCAAAATATTAAATATTACCACGAAAGGAATGAGTTTATGAAAAACTTGAAACACATGATTGCTACGTTTAAAGCAAAAGCAATCGAAAAAAAACGTCAATTATCTGCATTAGCTGTTACAGCTTTTGTCATGACAGCAACAACCATGAGTGCATCAGCGTCAGAACCTTATGTAGCGAAATCTTTTTTAGATGATGGCATTACAACATTATTAGTCAATATCGGTGCTGACCTTGTCAAAACAGTTCTCGCACTTGTTGTGATTTTACTTCCAGTTGGGCTTACACTTTGGGGTATCGGTTTCGGTGTGAAAAAAGGAATCGGTTTCTTGAAGAAGAACGCCAACAAGTCCATCGGTTAAAAGTTGTTTAAGTCAAAGACTAGAGGCTACACGCTCTAGTCTTTCTTAAAATAGGAGGTTATAACATGTATGTTAGAAAAAAAATAACACGACTTTTAATCCTTGCCATGCTAACGGTTTCGTTAGTCTCCTTCCAAGTAAGAGCCGAACCCGTTACCATCATCATTGGTGGTATTGCTTTTACTGCTTATGAAATAGCTGTTGTAGCCGCTACCCTTGGCGTTGCTGGTTATGCCCTTGTGAATGGTGATGACATACAAAAGGCAGCAATGGATTTTATGACGAAATGCAATAGGGATACCCTTGTATCCATCAAAAACTCCATTGATAACATTGAAAATGACGTTGTTTCCCTCTCAACGGATGCATGGACAGCTTTTGAGGATTTTGTTACCAATGCGCAACAAGCCGTATGGGGCGTGAGTTATGACCCTGACATAGCGGTGGACTTTGAAAGTGCATACATCAACTTTGCGCATCATTCACCTGTAGGTTACAAAAGCGTTAAGGTTGACGGTTCGGTTTTTCATTTTGTGGAAACGGGGACGGAAGGTGCATATTACTTATATCAAGATGGCTTAAGACCACTAGGTAAAATATCCCTTTTTGGTAAAGATTTTATCTTTCGGGATTATATCATTCGGGGTGATTTTGGAGTACATGCAAAAATTGTTACAAAAGGTGAACCCATGCTGTATTGGTATTACAATTACTCTACCAATGATATCTATTTATGTGTCAACAAAGACTCCTATCTGACATATGAAAGTCTTTTCCATAGCCCTGTCTTCACCGATGTACCCATTACGGATGTGAAACCCGTGGAATACCAACATGACACCATAGATGTAACAGGTGAAGATTGGTATAAAACCCTTACAGAAGATACCGTTATAAATGTCCCTACTACATGGGATACCTATGTGGATTTAGTTGGGGGTAAAGATAAAGTCAATGACGCTCTAGCCCCAACCTTTGAAAATGATGGCAATACGAACAACCCTACTAACCCAGTCATTGACCTTACGGGAGAACTGGATAGACTCTTAGAAAACTTCAAAATCAATGACATTGATGTACAAGCTTTATATGATGCCATCTTGGAACGGTTTAACTACAATATCTTTTCCGATACGTTGAAGAAGTTGGAAAAACTAAAGACCGCACCTAAAACACCGCCAAAGATAACCATTAATCTACATGCCATGTTTGACACCTTAAAGAACTTAGGGGACTTCGATAACACTCTAGAAGATAAAGAAACCGTCTTTATTGACTTTGCTATCTTGGACGAACTGCAATTTCAAGGGGTATCGGTCATTGAATGGTTTAGAGGTTTGATTAATATCGGTATGATCATTACAACCTTCTTCCATATCAAGAACAAGGTCATGCCCCAAAAAGCAATGAAAGGATGATGTAAATGTTTTTAGTAGAAGGACTCATTAATCTTATACTAGGTATATTAAATGTCCTGTTACCTGTATTTGGACTATCGGATGATTTTCTTACATCATTAGACATGCTGTTTTCAAAATTCATTGACTTGCTCATGACTGTTGGGTTCTTTATTGATTTCAATATCTTCGTATCCTGTATCTTGGTTATGATAGCTGTAGACAACTATATTCTACTCTTTCGGGTTGGTCAATGGATTATTGGTATTGTAAGGGGGTCAGGCTGATGGATGGCATTTTAAGCAATTTACTAAAATTCCTGTTACTATTACTTATTTTGTTCCTACTGGGCGTAGTTGTTTATCTACAAATTAAAACCATTAAAATGTTGTTTAGACTACGCAGATACAAGAAATTTAGACATATCAAAGGCATTAAACGCAGTATTAAAATATTCGGTTGGATAGTATTAAAAACAAGGTTTTGGAAGCCTATAGACTTTATCAAATGGATAGTCTATGACATACTCCATGGAAAAGACTATTTGCGTATGTTCGGCATATGGGCTTTTACTGGCTACTATGGTGAGGGAAAGACATTAGGTGCTGTAACCTTTGCCAAGAACATACAAAAGAAATACCCACACCACCATTTTAAAATAGCCAGTAACACAGATGTAAATGGACAGATAAAGAAAATCACCAAGTGGGAGCAAATATTGGATTTACCCAGGAACACCATTGTCATTTTTGATGAATCTCAAAATGATTTCTCAAGTAATATGCGTGACTTTCCCGAGGATTTACTACGTCGGATTACCCAATGTCGAAAACGAAGATTAACCCTATTTATGACGAGTCCAAAATACACTCGTATGAATATCAACCTAAGAGAAAGCGTTAATTTCATAGCAGAATGTAAAAACATCATGGGCATGGATAGATGGTTTACCTATAAATTTTACCGTACAGACGATTACGAAATGTACTATGAGAACAAGCGTAAATTACGCAGAAACATTCATTTGAAGTTTAGCTTTATTGCGACCAATGATAATTACAGGGTCTATAATACTAAAAAAGAAGTTGAGAGTGTCAAGACACCTAAAGAAGAAACCAAGGTCAAGGTATCCGATAGAAGCATGAAGAAAATGAGAAATGAGTATATGAAGTTGTATGAAGGGATTGTTAGAAGATTAGAGAAGGTGGAAAGCTAAACCGTTTTTGAGCTTGCTCAAAACGGTTAGATTTTCCCTTCCTTAATACTTGACGATAACAACACTTAAGACACGGTGTATCAAAAAACTAGGTAGGTGGTATTGTGTATAATTGTAAAATCTACGATTATGGCAATGAAAAGCAATACCGATTTTATTCAAAAGTGTATATGAAAGATTGTAAGAGTGAAGAAGATAAGAGTAAGAATGAAGATGAAGGAAAAAAAGAAATTGAAGAAAAGGAAGATAATAACGATAATACAGAATTGAATAATGAAAAATCGGTTGATAAGGATAGAAGTATCATATCTAGCCTTAATCGTACAGTAAATAAAATATATGAGTATGCTCGTGCTAATGACTGGGAGTACTATGTCACTTTGACATTTAATAGCACAATCAATCGGTATGATTATGATGAGTGTACAAAAGCAATGATTAAGTTTTTAAAAGTAACAAGGAAACATAATCCTAACATGCAATACATCATGGTCCCTGAACTCCATAAGGATGGTGCATATCATTTTCATGGTGTCTTTTCCAATATTCCTAATGTTGACCTAGTGGATAGTGGTGTTTATAGCTTTGGGAAATACACATGGAAAAAAGAAAACATTCCTTCCAACTTGTTGGAAAAATGTCGGCTTATCTATAACATGGGTCGGTATAAATACGGTTACAGTGATATTCAAGAAGTTGAGGACAGTAAAAAGACAGCTAATTATATTTGTAAATATATTACAAAAGAACTGGTCATAGCAACAAAAGGTAAAAAGCGATATTGGGCTAGTCGTAACTTAAATAAGCCTATAGTGAGTGAAATGCTATTAGAACCAAAGCATAAGGAACAAATCAAGGAACTGGTCAAGGATAGAATAATTTATCAGAAAAAAACCGAGGTTGATGTAGGTACTTATCATAATGAGATTGAGTACATAGATATTAAAAAATAATATAAAGAAAACCTTGTGGTGAGATATTACCATATGGGAATTTTTGTAATAGGGAGAGTGAATGACATAAATATAACGTTAAAACAAGCATATGAATTATTTTTGCTAGAGAAGGAATCTAATTGCAGTGAAAAAACTGTGAAAAATTATAAAAATGATATACGATATTTTATTGAGTGGATAACAAAGGATAGAGACTTAAATTGTCATGAAATTTATATTGATACTATAGACCTTATAGACATAAAAAGATATGTGGTGATGCTCCGTAAACGACCTAAATTGTTGAATCACCATATGCAACCTACAGAGAATAAGCCTATTACATCTACAACGATACGGACTTATTCACGTCATATAAAGGTATTTTTTAATTTTCTATATCAAGAAGAATATATGGAAAAGGAAATAATGAAACGCTTTAAGATGATTAAGGAAGAGAGAAAGGCTATAGTTCCCCTTTCTGCTGATGAGGTTAAAAGTATTGATAATGTTTATAATTCTAAGACGAAATCCGGGTTGAGAAATCTATGTATTATGCATCTTATGTTAGATGAAGGGCTTCGAGTTAGTGAGGTTGTGAGACTTCGTATTTGTGATTTTATGTATGATAAAAACCTATTATTTATTCGAGCGTCTAAGGGGAATAAGGAAAGATATGTTACTCTCTCTCCTAATGTTAAAAGAATGCTCTATAAATATCTTATACTTTATAGGGCAATTACAGATGAACAACTTAGTGACTTGAACCGCTATGAGGAAGATGCTCTCTTATTAGGAGTTAGGGAGAATAAGCCTATCACTCAAAATGTTATTAAGCAACTTTTTGCAAGACTTAAAAGTAAGGTAAAGATTTCTAGGCTTAAACCTCACTTGTTACGTCATACGTTTGCAACAAGTTATATTCTTGGTGGTGGTGATATTTCATCCTTGCGACTGCTTCTTGGACATTCTGACATCAAGGTTACTGAAAAATATTTGCATATGTCAAATACTCTATTTTTAACGGCTGGTAAGGATAACATTTATAGGTTAGATAAGGTCTATTTTAAGAGATATTACGATACTTTCTCAACCTAATTTGGGACAGAATAAGAGACTTATGTAAACTATATATGAGTCTCTTATCTCTGCCCTATAAACCCCGTAACCCAGTATTTACGCAAATAAAAACCCCTCTACCCACGTTACCGCAAGTAAAAGGACTTTTGAACGTGCGCAGAAAGATTCGAACTCTCGGCCTTCTGATCCGTAGTTCTTTATGTGGTTTTATCAGCTCTTATCAATTAACGCTCTAAACGCTGATAAATCAAAGGCTTACAGTAAATTTATTCAATTTCCTTTTTATCACTTTTTATCAACTATTTACACTTTGGACTAGAAAGAGATTAGAAAAAGCAAGCCATAAAAAATGACTTGCTCAGATAGATTAATTAATTATTTGATTGTATTTGGTGAGAACTTCTACGGCGTTTTTATTGTCGGATAAAAACGCTTGAATCTCACTAAGGGTTGTAACTATTCCAGACTTACAAAGCTGGTTACATAAATTAGTTAAATCATAGTACGATATTTTCAAGGGATTCTTTTCTATATCTTCTATAGCATATTTGAGCCTTGCTTTTAGCAATTGATAGTTTTTACTATTCTTATCATCTTTATTAAAATAATCTATCTGAAAATTAGCTTGTTTTATCTTAAATGCATTTAAAAATCTCCTGCCACCAGTATAAATAACTTGTGCGTGTGCAAGCTCATCATCCAATTTGTAGCAATATCTGTCTGAAAAAGGAGTTTCTAAATAAAGACTAATAACCGCCTCAATAAGAGGAATTACATCATTTGAACATACTTCTTGTTTGCGGACATCCACTAAAAGCACATATTTATCTATGTCTTTTTTAGATAAGACAACTTCTCCAAATTCAGATATGTACATTTTCGCTGTAGGTCCGTCAAATAAACCGCTTGCCTTAGCTCTTATTATCTTATTCTGATCATCTGCTACTATACTGAATGTTGGCTTGTGTATATGACTAGTCATAGCTGTCATCCTCCCCATTACACATAATGCGAATTATAGTTACACAATTATTATAATCTAACATTTGTTTGTAGTCAAGGAGGTTATCCAATTTAGAGCCTAAAACCATGATATTATCTCCAATTCTACGAGTAGTAATATCATCAATACAAATACCCTTACATATCATATTGATTCACCTCCCACAATAAATATAAGGCAGCTGGTCTTGCTCAGTCCCGCAAATACCGCTCTAGGGGAGCCTCTTGCAAGCTCACGTTTGCCGATTGGTTTTTTGTAGAGAAGCTTAATCAATAAAATCTATTTGCAAACAGGTAAAAACAACGTTGTGTTTACATTATACCACATAAATAACCATATTGTGTACTACTATTTTGCTTTTTATCGTGACGGCCGCCCTTCCATAGAAAATAATATCTTGTTAAGCTCAACTATTATAGCAGTTTAGTAAGATAAAATATTGTGCCTAAAACATATGGAAGTTGATATGAAATATTGTATCAGCATATTAAAAATCATGCAAACATTCGATTTCTAGATATTATGAAGATTAGTTTTTCAGAAATGCAGTATTTATGCGGTTTAAAATTTTAAATTTATTAATTTTTAGTGTTTTTTATGAGAAATCGAATACTTTTTCTAGAATTTTATTTTCTCCATAACGCACAAAAAGTACAGCTTTTTATAACTGTACTTTTGTTAAAATTATCTAACTATCAGCCACCTGGCACATCTTCATCACCCATTGGTTTTACAATTAATGAATTATCCATATGGTATACGTCAGAGGTAGTTATTGTTAACGAGATCATAACAAACACTATCATTAATGCACTTTTTAATCTTCTAAAGTTCTTCATAGCTTCCCCTCCATTTTCGTTTTAAAGCAGAATGCTTTATAACCTAACACCATTAATTTCTCAGCTACTTCTTTGTCTTTTTCGTTTTCAACTTGTTCCTTGAAAACATCGAACACCTGTTCTAATTGTACCATATATTCATTCAAAATGCAATATTTTATCACTGCAAAAAGAAACAATTGAGAATGGAAATAGTTGGTGCATCTATTTATTTCTTTGGTCCAATTGATAATTCTATAAAAATCAATACAATCTTTCTCGTACTCATAAATCTGTAGGTAGGAATCTATATAATTATATGTTTCACATATATGAAAATTATCGTCAATTAGCCCTATTGATTTTGTTATATATACTTTTGCGTCTTTAATATTTCCACCTTTAAAATAGGTATTTGCAAGATTATTATAGATTGTGGCCACATCTATTTTATTTTTACATACATCAAGTGCTTTATTGAAGTATTCAACTGCTATATTTAGTTTATTTTCTCGCTTATAGGACAAAGCCATATTAATATAAATTAGTGTTGGGGTATCAGTGAGTGATATTGCTTGCTTTAGTTTTCTTCGAGCACCTGCATAACTATTATTACGGATTAGAGACACGCCATATCTATAATAGAATAAATACCCTATTTTCCTTCTAATGCCGCTAGTAATTTTATCATTAAATTGCTTAAATACTACAGACTCAGAAAAATCATTACAAGTTTCTAAGGCTTTTTTGTTGTCATTACTAATTAAATGAATAAAAGTTCTCTCGGCCTCTACATACACCAACAAATCATTGAAATTGTTTTCAATAGCATGTAACCCAACCTCATTAAGTATATAATGAGATTGTTTATAAATGTTTGAACTTGCATAATGATGTGCTATAAGTATCTTAGACATTAGTTGATAATACAACTTGTATCCTTTTGTGATTTGCAATAATCTTTCTAGCACCCTAATATCCCCTGGATGATAAGAGCGAAACCCGTCTATTATTTTGATAATTATATTTATTATTTGATCTTCTTGAGACACAATAATATTATCTAAATTGATCCCTAGCTCATTTAACAGTCTACCCTTGAATTTATTACATTCTATTTTCGGTTTAATGTATTTATTTAAGGTTAAGATACTGTAACCTAATTTATCTGATAACTGCTTAAGTGTATAGTTGTTTTCTTTTAACCATTTACGAAATTGTTTACCTTCACTAACTATTGCTATATCATTTGCATCCATATAGACCAATTGTGCAGTCACCCCCATATCATTACACATATTATAATATTCGCATATTATGGTTCAGCTAAACAGTGGTAAATTATACCAACCACACTATATAGTGTGGTTTTCTTGCTATGGTAAAAATTATACTATATAATGCGCTTGAATGAGGTGGAAATGTATGGGAAGCATCAGGAATGAGGTAATGTATTACATAAAGAAACGCGGATTTCTGATTAAGGATATCTCAAAAAATTTAAAGATATCTGGTCAAAATCTTGCTAATAAATTGACTAGAGAGACTATTACATATCGTGATATAAAGAAGATCGCCCACATGCTCGGTTATGACATTGTATGGAAGAAGCGAAAATAAAACAGACTATGTATTTTATGTAGTCTGTTTATTTATTGTAATGGTAAATTTTGGTATTATATTGGAAAAAAGTGCAATTAGTAGCAATTATTTTATCGTTTACACGAATGTACGTTCGTGTTATGCTAGACTTAGGGTGATAATGATGAAGGCTTACAATGTGCCGATAGAATGTATTGCGACATGGTCAAAACGGGGTGAAATATCCCCTATTAGATTTAAGTTTAAGGACAAAACATATGGACATATCTGCGTGAAATATAAAAGCTTAAATAAGCATGCAGGTAACCCGATGTATTTCTTTACGTGTGTAGCTATATCCATGGGACAAGAATGCCCCTGTGAGTTGAGATATGAGCTAAGTACGTGCTTGTGGCGGTTATATAAAATATAAGCCTACCATTTAATTGGTAGGCTGTTTTGTTAATCTGCATTTTCTTCATTTATTTTCCGATTATGTTCTCCTAAGTAATGCATAAAACAGTTAAGTGTGCTATATATGTCTGTTGTGAATTGTTCATCCATGGCATACAAACCTTCTATTACTTGTATCTTATCTTCTACAGATAATTTATCTATTTCCACGCAAACATCTTTTAGCCTTTTAGCTAACCATAGTATTTTTGTATCCATGCTGTATCATCCCCTACTGTTCTAACAATTGTTTTTTCTTTTTATCAAATTCATCTTGGGTAATAGCTCCCATATCAAGTAATTCTTTGAATTTTAATATTTCATCTGCTACACTTACAGTCCCAGTAACAGCTACTTCTTCGCCTCTTTGCTTGTTAGTAATTGTTTCTAAAACCGATATTATATTATCACACGATTTTTTGACTTCTTTGTATAGAAATCCACTTCTTTTAAGTTGTGTTTGTATCAAATTAATCCTAATATTTTTAACCCATCTATGATTAAGACTTATACGTATATACATGTTGGATACTACTGATTTCTGTTTTCTTTTTCCTGTTACTCCCCCAACTATAGCACCTACGCCACCTAATAATAATCCGCCAGTTACGGCCTTTCCCATGCCACCTTTAATGACAGCATCTCCATCTTCGTACAATTCAAAATTTACTATATCAGAGAATTTGAAGCATTCAGCACCTTTTCTTGTCCGAAACAATTTACTATTCTCATCTACTTCAAATAAGCGAGCTATTTTAATTGTTGGTATGAAGTTTTTAAATGGCTCTCTATTTTCTTCTATGTATCTGTAGCGATCTTTTATATCATTTACGGAAAAACAGCTCATGTCCATATCAAGCTTGCACTTATAAAAACAGTCAGTACATATGTATCCGTCTCTGATCTGTTTGCGACCTAAGATTCCTGCTTTTTTATTACAAATAGCGCAATATGTAGCCATAAAATGCCCCCTTCTACTAATATGGTATATATTTCAATTATATATAATAAAATACAATAAGTCAAAACCCATGGGTAATTAGTAACTTTTCATTGCTAACCTACATTTAGGCTATATTTTGTAAAGTGAAATAATTAAGCTTATCACTGAAATAATAAATGCAAGTAATGCAATTATATTTGCAAACCTTGATTGTCTAATAGCTTTATTATCTTTTCTAAGCCTCTTTTTAAGCCTATTTTCTTCTATTGTGCTATTAACTAAGGAATTTGTATTCGCCTTTAAGCTATTTTTGGTTAATTCAATCGTTCTACTTGTCATTTCATAGCTATGTAATTTTAATGAACCATCTTTCATTTTTCTTTCAAATACACCAATTATATAACCGTTGTATCTATTAATGAACTGTTGTTGGATAAAAATAATATCCTTCTCTGTATATGTAAAATTTAGTTCTTTTTGTAGTTCTAACACAATATTTAATGTTTCTTGACAATTAACCAATGTATTTTTATTTACCATATCAAGTATTGCCGAATTAAATGTACCAGAATTTAATAATCCTTGGTCACAATATTCATTTGAAATATTTTTATACTCTCTATGAATAAGTGTAGATAGTTCATTCATTTTTTCATATAAATTTTTTTCTATAAGTCTTTCTTTTTCCTTTTTATTCATTTTCATCCCCCAGTCTAACATATAGTTTATAAAACCCTATTTATATATAATACTATCAAATAATTTATTATTAGGCAATAAAAAAAGCCCACCACAAGGTAGGCTAACATTACACTTTTATATTTTAGTTTAATGTCAATTACTTATTCTTGAGCTGCTTAATCACTTGATTCCCATAAACGGCTACCGCTGCTGACAACACCCCATAAATAAAGCCCATTAAGTATGTACTAGCGTTAAATCCTTCTTTTAGCTGTATAGCAATATAAAGGATAGACACACAACATGTAAACACCAATAAAACTAATGGTATTGTCCAATCTGGCACTTTTGGTATGACTTTTAGGAATAACCCCATGCAGTAACATATTGCAATTAAAATAAGCAACTCTGGTCTAATAAATTCGATTATAATGTTCCAATCCATTTACATCTCTCCTAACTCTTTTAATCCAGCCTTAATCAAGGCTATGCGGTTGTTAAGTTCCTTGTTTTCTACATCTAGGTTAAACACTTCTTTAGACGTCTTTTTCCACTGGTCATTTAGGTATTCTACATCTGCCCTTAGCCCCTCTATGGTCTGTCTGAGCTGTTCGTTTTCAACCTCTAGTTCATTATCATTACTTTCCCTTAAGGCGGTTATGTAATTATCCCAAGGGACGTAATTACCTGGACACAGTTTATAGCTTGCGTAATCGTGGTGTTTTTTAACTTTGTCTATAGGTATGTTATATTTAGTCTGTACTTGCTTTGTAAGCCATACCAGTGCGTTAAATTGAGCTTGTGGCATAGATTTATCTGCCATACCCTTATAGTCCTGATAGCAACCTTCTAGGCATATACCTAGAGATTTTGAGTTCATCCCCTTGCAATGTGCGCCCCTTTGTTCTTCCCTTCTGCCCCTGTATATCTTCCCTTCCTTTGTAACAAAGAAATGATAACCACAACCAGCCCATCCAAAGCCTATATGCCATTTATGGATATCATAGATACTGCAGCTACTTTTTAGAGCATGGTGAACAATTATATATAGTGGCTTGTTATTACTTGGTACGTTAATCTTTAATTTACTATCAATTATCTTCATGTAATCATCCTTTCATTGGAATATTTTGTATGTACCAGAAGAAAAAGCCACTTAGCGATACAATTATGGTGATAATAAGCCACTTTATCCATCCTGCTACTAATTCCATTTGCTTTATTAAATGCTCTATTCTTTCAATGAGTTGTACGTCTGTTTTCTCTAAGACCTGTATTCTAGCCTCGTGATCGTCTAAGATTTCATCATATGTTTTCAACGTTTAACCTCCAATCAAAAAGAGGGCTTATATGCCCTCTGGATTTTCAATAGGATTTAGCAACCCTAATAGTTCGTCTATTTCTTCTTGTGTCACGTCTGTATATGTAGTAGGTAATAGTGTTACTTTTGCTTGTAGATATTCTTTGTCATATAACTGCTTATTAATACATGCCTTTAATGCGTTCATTGAGTTTAACTTGTTAGCTCCTAATACCATTATCACACCTCCCCTTTATAAGCTTTGAACTATGAGCATATTAAGCGTATCCTCTAAGGTCATTACCTTGGTATTGGTATCCCCCACTGCTACATTAAGGCTTCCAACTGCTGCTCCTATGTTACCTGGTATCCATGCATCTTGGATTATATTTAAGCATGTCCCTCGAGCCCTTTCACCTTTTGCTATTACTGCACCTGTGTACGGAGCATCTAATGTAATGGTGACGCCATCTGATTCTAATGTGCCTGTCAAATCTCCATTTACACCCTTTAACTCTAGTATAGATATGCATTTATAATCGAGAGTGATTGTAGATTCTGCTGTTAAATTTACTTCCTTAATTGTTGTCGGTATCTGTACTAAATCTCCACTTTGGTAAGCATGTATTGAGTATGGGGCCTTATAGCCTTGTTGACCATCTTCGATTGTTTCCTCTTGGGCTAGTTGATACTCGAGAATATATGGATTTGCATTGAAGTAATCTTTCCAGTTTTGGCTTGTTGGTGTTACTCCATCTGTAAATCCAGTATCACTATTAGGTACTGCAATTACAAAAAAGCCGCCGCTATAATTCCATGTATCGCCAACTGTTCCGCCGCCATCAAAAGGTACATTTTTATTATCGTTTTTCCTTAGTCTGTTGACTGTACTATTTGCTAAATAGTTTTGGAAAACACTAGTCACAGCTGCATCAATTCTAACCCTTTTTAAACCTGTTAAGTTAGAATGATTAACCCAATTATAGCTACCGTTCAAAACTGTTTCATCACTATTTCTGTATATCAGTTTTCCATCGGTGGTGATCTCATCATACATATCACCAATACGAGTCATACGCCTACCTGTGCTAAACTCTGTTTTATCGAAGTCGAATGGAATGTAATTGATTGGCATTGTGTTTCCTTCAACAATCATAAATTCATCTATTGTCTTATCATCTACGGAACAATGAGTTATAAAATATCTTGCATTTTTTGGTGTTGTGAAGGTTTGTGCGGTTATTGATGAAATTCTGCTCTTATTAGCATCATAAAAATTAATATACGAATTTGTACCTCTATTATGCATATACTCTGTGTCTGACTTACAATAGATATAATCAGTTGAATATTGACCAGTATAATCAGTCCATATTCCATTGGGATCGTAATATCCACCATTTATTGATTTATCTTTATCAAAGATATTTTGAGTACGACTCACTAATTCGTAACTTAGTGCGCATGTTACTGTATTTTCAATGTAGTGATACTTTGCAAGTAATTCAGCATCGGAAAGGTTGTATGTTACGTCATCCACTTGTATTAACATAAACTCTTTAATTTTAGGGTTAACATCAGTTGTATGTCCCCACCAAAGTAACTCTTTTATATTTTGCGTAGTTTCAAACTTCCAAACTTTCCTACCAGTTGAAGCATTATAGTTTTCTGTGGTTGACTGGAACAAACTAGAATCATCTTGTAGTTTAACTAAAGGAGTATTCCTCACACTAGTCGCGGGTGCCGTAGTTACATTGTAAAACAAAATATACTTATCGCTGGTCAGATTGAGCGTGGAGTCAATGCTTTTATATGCGATTGCCCCAATACTAGCAACCTCTATTTCAGCAGTACCATTTGCACCTAATAAATTTGTAACGGGTGCTACTCCTTTAGCACCTGGTCTAAATAACCCTTTTGTATTGGCTGGATATCCCAAAATAGATGCGTTGGAGTCCGTAGAGTTTAACTGTAGTGTTTCAGCATCTACAATTTTGGATTTTAAATCATTGATTTTGCTGTACCAATAGTCTAGCTGTTCTTTAAAAACATCCCATGAGGTTCCTTCTACATCTACTAAAGCCTGTGATAATCTTGGGTCTACATCCGTGCCACCTATTACCACTTGATTGAGCTGTCCTTGAACACTATCAACATTGCCCTGTACCTCAGCTAAATCATTTTTATAGTTAGGTAGCAAATTGGTTGGAACTATGGTTTCTCCATTCTCCATGCTATTCCTAACCTTGAACTTAAACAGTCCGCTTGTAGCCTTAACATTCCCTATGTGTAAGGATATTTCTGCTGTTGTAATTCCTTCTACGCTTATCGTGTCCAATGCCAGTACGACAGTAATTAGTCCATTAACTGCATCAGTAATCGTACAATCTTGTTCATATACGCTACCTTTTGAATCAGTAAACTTTGCCTTTGCCGTATGGCCCGTTAAGTCTACATTGTTGGTGTTGTCTACTATGGTAATGTTAAAAATATTAGATTCAGTATCCTGACTAACTACCTCAAATAATTCCCCGATAAATGTTTCTTTTAAATCTAATACTATAGGATAATTTTTTACCATTATATCACCTCTCTAAGTTAGTTTACCTAATATAACATAGGTGCTACTAACTCTCGCTAGAAGCACCCTGTCATTATCAGCTAATGTTATGCTATTTAGTTTTTTATATGTTTTGCCACTTGCAGTATCCTCACCATCGAAAACCACTTTACCACCAGTGACTGTGCCAAGCTTATACGATGGCTGTATTTCTTGTTTGACAATATCTTTAATAAGAAAAATAAAATCTTGCGAATCCATCATATGCTTACCACCTTTCTCACCGTGTGTCTCATCTTTGCCCCCACCTTCAATTGCATGGACCAATTTGTTTCTATATATTCATCAGATACCGTTAAGGCTGTATACCCAACCTTTAGGCAATCAAGGAATTCGTGGTGTGGCATTATGGCCGTTTCAAGGATTAGATATCCATATACATTGCTTGCGTCCTCTGCAATACGTCTGGTATATGAATCCAGTGCTTCCTGATCTGCTATGTTATCAATCTCCCTAAAGTCTGTTATAACCCTTCCCCTGTTTGCTGTACTCACTATGGAATTAACATTATCGTTTTCATATATAGACGTGAGGGGCAGCTCTTCGGGATTGCTTGCTGTGACAATGAACTTATTAGGCACATTGAATAGATCAAGTTCTTCCTCTACTCCATTGTAAATAATGCTTAATTCATCATCCATATAGGTATAATCAACTGCTCTATCACTAGGCAGGACATAAGGGCTAGACGTATAATAACCCCATGCGTCAACAATTAAGCTATAATAATTTAGTTCTGCCAGCAGTGAATTTATTATACTCAGTTTACTTGTCCCTATTTCATATTCTCTGTCTACAGTCAATGTTTTACTGGAATTTACTATGTTGATTTTCACTAAGCCCATATTATTCAGTATTTTTTTGATCTCGTTGATATAATTTGAGCCAGCACTAATGAAATACCTGCTATCTACCTTATCATCGGTTAGAATCTGCATTGTATCGTAACACTCTATTTCTCTAGTGACTTCTCCGTTCTCTTCTTTTCTCTTAGAGCTGCTTAACATGAATATTCCCAAGCTCCACTCTAGCCACGTATTGCCGTCCTTTACCATCATAAATGGCTGGACATAGTCATTTAACCAATCAATATTATCGCTCTCTTCAATCTTCATTCTGGCTGTTCGATTGATTGTTGCAAGACTCTTGTAATCTATGGAGCAATTAATCACGTTTGCTAGTGTATCTTTTTTGTTACCGTCATTGTCTAAAAGGTCATATCTGAACTTTATTTCCCTATTTCCTTTTTTACCATGAAGCACATCTTTTTCATGTTGAGTTAGATTAATCATTTATACCACCTCTGAGAAATCAACTTCATTTGCTGTTAAAGATATGAGGTAATCACTACCGATTGATACATCTGTAACGCTTGCAATTCCAACTGTACAATACATTTTTCTACCCCTATTGTCTCTATATAAGAATGTCCCCTTACTGTAAACGAAGTCAATAATATCTTCCACTTCATCTTCTGTTAAGACAGTAAATGAAATACTGATATTCTTAATTTTATGCTCGCCGAATTCACTGACCGCTTTTTCTCTTCCAGCAAAGTACATGTCTACCTTGTTTAAGTCATAGGATATTTTTTTAGTGATGTTATATTTCATATCTATATGCCTGTTATAGTCGTCTGTATGGGCTAATTGAGCATTAGCCAATATAATATGTCTACTGGCTTCCGAACTGTCTTTATAGGCAAGATTTGAAGCTATTGCTCGTATCTTGTATATGTATTCAGTGCTTGATTTAATGGTATAGTCGTGGTATTTGTCGGATATGTTTGTAGCAATTCTTTCGAAACTTCCCCCAACCTCTTTCCGGAATATATCAAAGGTATCTGTCGCTACAGGACCAGTAGTTTTTATACATCTGATTTCAATAAATCCATTGATATCACTGGTAATCAATTGCATTATGGGTTGTGACGGTTCCTGGAATGCAACATTAACCACTTTTACTGCTTCATCTGACCAGATACCAAATGTATTTTTAACAGAAACTTTAATGGTATAGGGCGTATTATTGTTTAATGCAACCGGAACAAAGAAGCTGGTACCTGTACCGGTTCTTTCGTATGTGTCATATACACCATCAATAACCACCCTATATGCTGTCTGTTCTGTGGATGTCCATGTGGCTGTGATATGTGGAGTGGTGATGGTTTCCGTATTGGTGATAACGGGTGTAGGTGGCTTACCCTCAACCTGAAATGTTGCTTGGGAGCTGTAGGCTCCTACCACATCATTTATGCTGTAAATTCTTACCTTCCATACGATTGTTTGTGAACTGGTGAAGGTATTGGCAGGCAACGTGTATGAGGTGGTGCTGGTTGTTTCTGTGACAGTAGTCCAGTTTGTACCATCATCAATGCTGTATTGCAAATCAAACTTGCTTTGTTCTTCACTGTTGGACCATGAAAACAGTATGTCCGAGTCATAAGCTTGATTTAAGCCACTTGGTGCTAAGTTTGTTGGAGGAGAAGGCGGAATGTCCTCATACTCAATCTCTAGGTACGGTTTGTTCGATGACTCTTTAGTATAAAACCCTGTTACATTACTTGTAGGTGAATAAAAATCCAATACGTTAGACAATATGAATGCAATTCTTTTATTTTCATTATCAAAAGAACCATTTTGCATTTTCCATAATAAATTGCTAAGCACACTGCCGGAACACCAACCTGAATTAGTCATGAACGAACTATAAACCCCACTATTCCATCCATAAGGTCCACTACTTTCCGTGAAGGAAGTACTGGATTCAATTGCGTATATTGTTTCATTGTTACCCGTGTATTTATTTAAGTGTAATATGGCTTTTGTAATGTTTTTGTCTGTGGGAAGTGCTGTAAGGTCAAACATAATAGCAGCCCTGTACTTGTCTCGTGTTGTATATTCAGCTGCTGAAAATATACCTCCTGTAAGCATAGTAGAAATATTACCATGATAAGTAGTTGGTCCTGCTCTATGTTCTTCATACATATCTACCTCTGGATAAAAATTCGAACTATATGTCGCCATTTAATGCCCCCTTATCATTAATTTGCAAACTGTCTATTTGTTTGCTTTGCTTCATTCATCATTCGTGATAAATCCTCAACTTCTTTAATGTTTTTAGTGTCCAAACTTATGTTATATGTATCGTTGGATGAGGAACTATTGTTATAGTTATAGTTAGTCGATTTCTCTGGTTGATTTACCCATGACTTCCCTACCTTATCAGCCGAAAACCTTACTTCCCTAATCTCTCGGATGTTAAAGCCAAACTCTCCCCCACCTAACCAACTAGGTAATTTAAAACTAAAATTATTTAATAGCCTTATCACCCAATTAATGCCGTTGATGATCTTGTTTAGAATAAACTCTATCCCACTAAGCAGTCCGTCAAATATACCCCTTACCACATCAGCCATGCCATGGAAAATACCCACGACAAAATCATTTATGGTGGTGTAGATTTTTTTAATGCCCTGCCAAAAACTATTTAATTTCTTAATAATCCAGTCCCAGTTTTGCCATAGTGCTACACCTACAGCAATGAGTGCTACTATAGCCACAATAACTAAGCCTATGGGATTCGCTAACATTGCAGCATTTAAACCGCTTTGAGCTAGTGTTTGCGCGAATGTACTTGCTGTCCACATCTTCATCAAAGCGTTGATTACAGATAGAACCTTGAAGCCTATAAGCAGACCTACTGCTGCGGTAATTATGGGCAGTAGCCAATTGAAGTTGTCCGTAACAAATAGAATAATGTTACCAAAGGCCTTAAACAACCCCACAATTATAGTTACAGCCTTCTCTAGTACTCGTGATATTTCGGGTGATTTTTTTATAATAGTTTCTAGCAGCTCATTAATCTTAGGCATAAGATTAGCACCGATTTGTGTTTTTACAGCACTCATGCTACGCTTAAACTTATCCATTGTATCGGTAAATTTAACACCAGCGTCAATTGTATCATCACTCATAACAAGTCCTAGTTCTTGGGCCTCTTTCTTCAATGCTTCAACACTTTCAGCTGTCCCGTTAAGGAGCGGTAACAACTCTTGTCCGCTTCTTGCAAATAAATCCTGTGCCAAGGATGCCTTTTCCATGCCATCAGGCATTTTTTGTAAAGCTGTAACTACCTCATTAAAGACTTGTTCTTGTGTTTTAACGGCTCCCGTAGTATCTCTTACGTTCACCCTTAATTTACTAAAAGCTTCAGCACCCTTTCCAGTATTATTAATGGCATCACCCATACGCTGAGTTAATGTCTTCATGCCGCCTTGTAGTGATTCAATGCTTACGCCAGCTTGACTTAATACAAAATCCCACTCTTGAAAACCTTCTCTGGATAGCCCTAAACGTTGGCTGAGTTTATCTATTCGGTCTGTTGCTTCGGCAGAGGATGTGGCGAGTTTTAATAATGCTCCCCCAGCTGCGGCCATTCCTGTAGCAATAACCGTTCCGGCTTTTAATGCCTTTTTCCCCATGTCTGATATTCTCTCACCTGTGGTTTTAGCTCTTTTGTCTATGTTGCTAAGGCTTTTATTGACTTCTTCATCTTTCAAGAATACGCTGCCAAACAGCCTGAATATTTCCATTGTCTACTCACCGCCTTTGTGCCTTTCTTTTACCTTTTCCGCCATCTGTATTAGCTTTTGTGAGGATATGTTGTTGTCATCTGTGGGCTTGTTTCGTGCTTCTTTAAGTACATCTTCAAAACTGATGTAATTTTCTTCTGTCATAGTGGCATATAACACCAGGTACATTTCCCACACTTGACGTTCTTGGTCTCTTTCGTTTGCCTCTGTCAACAACCTACTGATATGGCGAATGTTTAGCCTTTTGATATGTTCATTCCCGTAATTGCTATACAACAAATGTATACTTTTGGTATACCCTATTGCATAGCATCTTTGAAAAAATCAAGCAATGCCTTGTTGTTCAGAATTTCCTTAAAGGCTTGTATGGTAACAAAGAAATCTTCCTTCGCTATTTCCTCCACGTTCTTCTCTTGAACAATAGCAAGTAAGTGATATACTTCTTCTTTTATCAAGCCTACGTTTTTGATGATATACATCATTAAGGCAATGCCCTTTTCTTTTTCACCCTTCATTTTCTGTAAGGCTTTGTTATTAACAAATTTTTTAATATTTAATTTTTCATAGGCTTCTACAGCAAACGGCAGCATATCAAATACTTTGTCGTTGGTTAGCGTCATGATTTATTCCTCCTTCTTTTTTTTACATGAACAAGATACCCTTGTAGGGTATCTTGTCACGTGGTAACTTCCTCCATTTTGTAGATTGATACTGTGCTGTCTGTTGGCTCTCGATGAGAATAAAAAACTAATTCCACAACAACCTCATCTTTATCCGTTGTTGCCATTGTCAGGCCTCCATCGTGTAAGGCATTATACAATGTTATCACTTTATTGTTTCCTGCCATATTGGGAACGACTAACGTGATAGAGGGTATATAGTCCGCATCAAGTATCTTTCCGCCGCCATTGGTAATTGCTTTTGTTGTGCTATCCAGATCAGCACCAGGTAAAGCTAATTTGAGGTTTTCTTGGGTTAATCCCATCAGCCTAACCTTCAAACTTGCATCCTCTGTTACTATCCGCCTCATGCCCTTAGTCTTTCCTCTTTGCCCATCTACTGACACCTCTTTAAAGGTTTGTTCCACTTTAAACTCGTTCCCTCCTCTAGTTGGTGCCAGTATTTTCTCGCCGATTCCCTTATAATCAATGTAAACTACGCCAGCATCCAAAACAACACTGGCTATTTGCTCAGTCGTTAATATCCCGGCCATTTTATCACTCCTTTATGTAATAGATTAAATCTGTGGTTATCCTTCTTCTCCTTATCTCCTTCTTTGGATCCGCCACGTTGTTCCTTGTATTCGTGTAGGCCCTAAATTGTATCAGCTCATCTGTATAGACATACTTTTTTAGGGTGTTTTCTATGATGTCCGCCTTTTCTTCTATCAGATTAGAATTACCTTTGTCCCATAGATTGATTTCTAGGGTATAATTCCTCGTGTTTTCTGCTGGTATGCTATCCAGTGAGAACACAATATAGGGGGGTTTTGCGTCACTGGCTTGCTCGTGGTAGCATGCAAGCCCTGTTATTGAAGAAAGTAGGGAAATGATACAGTCTCTTAAATGCAGTGTTTTAGCCATTTTCATCCCCCTGATATTCGTTGTCATCAATCAGCCCTAGAGCTTTGTTTTCATCTTCTACAGCCGACAAATACTGCCCGTGGATTCTTCTGATATCTTCTATATTGTCGTTTACAGCGTTTTGCATCATGGCATGCTTGGGGTGTTCACTGCTCCCAAGTTCATAGAACCCTGCATAAAACCCCCTAGGCTTATACCCAACTTGTAGGTTCGGGATTTTTTGTTTTCGCCTAACCCAATATTGGGTGTTCTTTTTCATGACTCCTAACCGCCTCTTTATGCCTGCTTTATCCATGTTCTGCTTTGTTCTCTTTGTAATGAGCTTGCCAGAATCCCTCATGGCTGCTCTGGCCAATTCGTGAAGGGTGTATTGTACCCTGTTGATATTGCTGGTGTATTCCACGCCATCTTTCTTTATTTTTACTGCGGTTGGTAATCTAGCCACTGTCCACACCCCTTTCCAAAACAAGCTCAATCTTTTCATTTTTTACCTTATAGAACCGAATAATGGTGTATTCTTCGTTCTTATACCGAATGTATTTTTCTTTGTTGTGGTCAAATTGGCTTGTGACAAGTACGATTTCAGGTTTAAACCCTGTTGCTTGCGCTTGGTAGAATTCACTGTATTTTACTGATTTTTCATTGCAGTAGATGAGCTTGTTATACATAATGCTTTTAACTTTTTCGCCATGTTCCATTGATTCTATAACGGTTCCTAGATATGCTATGTCACTAAACAACGCTATCCCCCCTAAATTCTGCAATAAGACTCATGTGCTGCTTAAGCAGGTCATAGCTACGTTGGTATTTTTCACTCTCTGTATTTTCCAATCCTAAGTTGGCTTTACAGTAGGTTTTTACGGCTTGCTTCACTAACGCATATTCCTCTTTTTTTTCATCTGGAATAACGATACCTGAGCTTTTTAAATCCATCAAGCAAGCGTCTATAACATCCTGTATGTCGGAGTCAATGGCAGTATGTGAGATTCTTAGGGCTAACTTGACGTCATCGATTAAGGCCATTTACTCACCTGCTTCACAAAGAAAGGGCATCAGTACGATTTTAACGCCTGATTCTTTTTGTTCATGCCTTAATATACCTGAAACAATGGCGTGTTGAGTAATGGTTAATGGTCTAACAGGTCGCCATATAATCACTTGATTAACTTCTGCTATTTTTTCAACTTCAATATTATTAATTTTCTTGAGGGTTTCTTGTTGAGTTTCCTCTTGATGTTCTTGTTCTTCTCCGCTGTCTTTTGCTCCTTCAACTATTTCGTTTTTGGTTTCTTCTAAATCATTGTTATTCGATTTATTAGAACTTTTTTTAGACATATCATTCATTCCTTTCGTTGAAAAAAGGGAGTAAAAACTCCCTTAATGATTAAACTCCCTTTTTGACGATAATTACACCATTAGGGTCTAATATCTTACCATCAGCAATTAGAATAGCTTTGTCCACCCATTGATTGGTGTCATGATCGAGCCATCTATACATGGTCATTTGCATGTTGGAGTTGATGTCGTAGTCGCTTAGCTTGCAGAATACTGTCACGATATCATTTGTAGCCGCTGATTCATACGGAGTTATAACATCATCTTCCACTAACACCACTTCTCTACCACCAAATCTTTCCTGTGGACCATTGGAGATGCCATAATTGATTCTTCCAATGGGTTGACCATTAGCATCTACCATGCCATCTATGTACCCCTCAAATGTTCCCGCTGCCATAATGAATGAACCTCCTGCTCTATAGGCAAGTGGAATCTTTGCAAAGACTTTTTTCTTCCATCCTTCCCATGTGACAAAGTCAGCGGCTGATAGTGTGATAATGTTCCCTGCTGGTATTCTCGTATCAACTGTAATACCTTTAGGTTGTCCTGTACCAGTACCTTTAATAATTGCTATATCTAAAGCTTTTATCATAGCTTCCACGATGAGTTGTGTAATGGTTGTTTCAAATATTGATAAAGTGGTAATGTCAGCAAGTAAGGATATAGCAACTTTACATTCTAGACCATGGTAGCTAAATGAAACTTTGGTATTCGCTTCCACTTTTTGTCTATCGGATGTTGAACTTTCTCCTATCCAGTTAGCCGCTGGCTTCAAAGTAAGTATAGGTACTTCCACGCCACCTTTAATGTTTGATTTTCTAACTCTGTTGAATATATGTCCATAGGATTCCATCTTTTTGATGATTTCTTCCATGATGGTTGTAGGCACTAAGGCACCTGCATCGGTTGTACTGGTATAGGTGTCTGCGTTTTGGAACTTGTCATCCATAATACCTGTCTTACAGTAGTTCATGAATGCTACTCTATATTCTTTGCTGTTGTATACATCCTCATAGTCGGGTACTTGATTGTCTAGGTTACCCTCTGGTTTCATAGCTGCTTTTGCACCATCTTTTAAGGCATTCATATTGGCTTGTGCCTTTGCTATCTTATCAAACTGGTTATCAAGTGCTTCAATCTCTGCTTTTTTCTCATTGAACTTCTCAACATCACCTTCATTCAATAAGTTTTCTGCCTCTGTTAGTAGTGCATTTCTCTTTTGTAGATACTCTTTCTTATTCATGGACCATGTCCCCTTTCAATTTTAATAGATTTAATTTTGCCTGACATATGTCAATGTCTGTGTTGTCTTTCTTGATCTTAACCCCATCGTTTGACGGTTGTTTAATCACATTTCTGATTTTATTGACCACTTCCATTGGCAACATGAAACTATTGTTTACATTGGTACATGCTACTAACTGATTGCCATCGTCAAACATGATTTCATTTACAAACTCTAATTCTTTTGCTTGTTGTGCGTTTAACCATGTTTCTTTATCCATTAAGTCAAGCAGTTCTTCCTGAGACATACCTGTTTTTAACATGTAAGCATTAGCAATGGATTTGTTATAATTTCTTATCACATCAGCTTCATGTTGCAGGTCTCTATAATCCCCTCTTGCAATAGATGATACGTTGTGAATCATAATCTGAGCTGTTGGTGAGATTTGTACACTATCTCCTGCCATAGCAATAACACTCGCTGCGCTTGCTGCTATACCAACAATTTTAACTGTAATGTTGCCTTTATAATCTTTTAATGCTGTATAGATTTCTGATCCAGCGTATACAGAACCACCGCCGCTATTTATTTCTACTTCTAAATCCTCGCCATTAGCTTCATCAATGACAAGACCCACATCATTAGGGCTAGTAGCTTCCATATCGAACCATTCATAAATCCATTTTTGATCATTGGCAACTATGACTCCTTTAATCTTCACTTTCGCTATTTTCCTCACCTCCTTCCGTAACTACAGCAGTATCAAGTCTTCTTACTGGCTTGTCACCGTTTTCTATAGGTCCCATATTCATCACATATCGCCATTCGTTGGGTGTCATTGCTCCTCTATCCACCATCTGTAAAAGATTTAACTTTGTGGACATAGAAGCATATTGCAAGCTTGAAGCTTCAAAAATAATTTTGTTGCCAAACCCTCGTTCCTTCCTGGTAAATAGGCGTCTGGAATATTCACCACTCATTTGTGTTGCTATTGGTTCAATAACAGCTTCATAGTAAGCATTCCACTCGTCCTCGGTATATTTTGACTGTACAATCTTCTCATTGGTGTTAAAGAAGTTATATATACGTGCTGTGGTTCTATCCATTTGAGCTGCATTTGGTACATATGATTCAGGTTTTACCTGTTCAATGTCATACTTTGCGTCTGCTGCTGCTGCTCCACCCGTTTCACTATCAATTGATAAGTAATTATCAACGAAATTTTTGACATTCTCTTTAATATCATCAGGTTTCAAAACTTGCTTGAACTTTAACAGCCATTTAATCACATTACTGCTTTTAATTGCCTTAACAATGCCTTGGTCTGTTGCAGTAACGACTTCCATCAAGGATGTTAATACTTTTGATGGACTGTCACCAAAAATATCATTTTCATTAAAATCCTGCCTTAAGTGAATGATGTCTGAGTAAGCAAATGTTTTCGTTTTGCCATTAATCAGTGTAAACTTTAACAGCATTTCCCCGTTCTTGTTATAAATGACTTCTACGCCTGTTGGTGTAATAGGGTATAGCTGGTATGGGTATCCAAAGTCATCTCTCACAATTAGAATAAACGCATTGTTATTAAGTGCTAATTGTGTTGCAACTTTTTCTTGTAGCATTTGCCCTGTCATATGTGGATTGGGTTCTTCCAATAAAAAACGCATATACGGTTCAGGGTTTATTTTTATTCCCTCTTTAGCATTTCGTATATGCTTTGCTAATAACTTCCCAACGGCTCTTGATTGTGGTCTAATGCACGAACGGATAATGTCAGATTGATATAAATTGCCATTCCATGAATAAAACCCATTACCACGCTCGGTTATGAGTTCAAATTTATACCCTGTATCTTCAATTTTTGCTTTTTTGCTAAACCATCCCAATACATCACCTCCTTAAATCATATTTAGGTAATCTTGCTCTTTATCTAATAAGACGACATAGCCAATTATCAATGACACACAACCATCGATTCTTTTTCGACTGTCTTGCCCTTTGATGGGTTGAATCCCCCCATTGATATCCGTTCTTATTTCAGTATTAGAAAAGCACCATTTGTCAATTGGATTATTGTTATAAACAATACGGTTGGCAATCATATCGGCCTTTAACTCTTTCATGGGAAAGGATAAAGTCTTAACACCTTGTCTTACAGGTATCATGGCCGCTTTTCCAAATTCATTTTCATAGCTCATCCTTAAGCTATCGTCAACGTGCCATGGATCATAACCAATCCAAGGTAAATATATGTCATGCTCATTCCTTAATTCTTTAAACCACTCCAACATATGATATTTGTCAACCTTATTACCTTCACATATTTTTATAAGCCCTTGTTTTTCCCATAACTTATAGGGTACTTGGTCCTCATCGTTTCTTTCGTCTTCCTCATTAACTTTTGTACGAGGAATGAAATACATTTGCATCACATAAATAGTATCATCATCAGGACGCATGCATATTACTTTTGCAGATGCTAGGTCCGTGGTTTCTGCTAAATCAAAACAGCCTATACCATATTTGAAGCCCATTTCGCTTAGGTTAAAGGTTTTTTCATTATTAAGCTCATCCCATCTTAACCATGCGCTGGCAGAATTTTCGACCATGTTGAAGTCTTTTACCATGACGGTAGCTTTAAACGCTAGATCACCTTTTGCTTTTTTAACGCAATCCCTAAGAAAGCCAACCTTCTTGATAACACCTAGACCTGGATTAGCTTTTATCCAGCAACCTTCTTGATCCCATTCGTCCCTGTCATCTAGTTCATAAATAAATGGTATGAATCGATCATCTTTAATTTTTCCGTCAAGCACTTTACAAGCATACTCGTACTGAGAATCAAAAATAGAGTTCCTTACGAACCCATTTGTTGTAATGCAATTTAATAATGGTTGTCTTCTGCTTCCCATGGACTGTTTCATTAAATCGTATATATCTCTGTTTTTTATGGCTGCCAATTCATCGATGGTAACCATATGACTATTAAGTCCATCTAGTCCATTGGAATTACTTGCCAGTGCTTGTATAAATCCATAGTTAGCATGAAAGTATATATCGGACTTTCTTTTTTTTAGATGTTTGTTAAGGTCCGGTGATTGTTGGACCATTTTATAACATTCGTTAAAACCCTTCTTTGCTTGGTCTAGCTTTGTAGCAATATTATAAACTTCGGGGGAACCTTCTCCATCACCAACAAGCATGTACAACTCATCTGATGCTAACTCTGTTGTCTTTCCATTCTTTCGTCCTCTAATATCTAGTACTTCCTGATATTGTCGAAGATTTGTTTTTTCATCTACAAAGCCCCACACTGCTTGGTGCTTGGCTTTTTGAAACAACATCAATTCAAGACTGGCTCCTAATTGTCCTTGGGCTTGTTTGCAAAAGGATTCGATAAACTCTATAGGTCTGTTGGCTAATTCTAAATCAAATACCCAATTGTCTTTTCTGTTATACAGTTTATCCATCAATATGGTATATACCTGTTTGATTCTTTTACAAGCAACGATGTTCCCAGCCATTATTTCGTTGTAGTATTCCTCTATGAAAGTCATTTTTTAATCTGCCCCCTCTTAATGAACTCCATAAGAGCATCTGTTTCCTCTTTTTTAAGTTCTGGAGGCAATAGATCAATAAGTTGCTTCATGACAGCGGAATATTGTTTTAAAAAGGTTACGTATGTCCTAACCTGGGGATGTTCTCTCTTAAATTCCTGCTTTCCTTGCTTGAATATTTCCGAAAGCCCCTCTTTGATGAGGTCCACTCTTAACTCTTCTATGGATACTTTCATAAAGGCTGACTCATTTATTAATCCTTCAAGGACCTTGACCTTTTCTTTTGGAAAATCCTTGTACAATTTCTTAATTTTGTTTTTTTCTTTGGTAATTGCTTTTTCTTTTTCTAATTGTTCGGATATCGTCATTTTTTTACCCCCTCTCTTTTTGGGATTTTGGTGTGGAGGAAAATTAAAGTTCCCCCTCGGTCTTAAAGATTTACAATTATTGGGTTTTTAATGGGGGGGTATAGGGACCAGCTCACCTTTGTCATTGAATATATATCCATCCTTTGTCGACTGTGTTTTCTTTCTTCCGAAGTTATGTTCGTGGTCATGGCACTTCTTACAAAGGTACTCTAGGTTTTCCCATCCCAACGTCACATACGGATCGTTTATGTTGTTTGGTGTAAGATGTGTTTTATGGTGAAGGATGTAACCAACATCGTGACACCTTTCACATAGCCCGTGACACGATTGAATGTAAGCCACCCTACATTCTTCCCACGCTTTGCTATTATAAAATGCCTTAGCCCATTCTTTAGCCATGATTTATTTACCAGCCAAAGGATGGTTTGTTAGATATGTTACGATATTAACTATAACTTTACTTAGCTCCAAGGCTCCTATGCAATCATTTCTATCTACACATTTTTCTTGTAGCCGTTGTAATGTGTCTATTTGTTTCTCTAATACTTCTTTGTTAGACATGGTTTTAATCACTCCTTTTTCTTAATAAAAAATCCGAACATTAATAGCTTTATTCTGCCTTAATGTACGGGTTTTACCTGTTTGAATGTTCTATTTCCCTAGCAAACCAAACATTCGTTTTATTTTTTAACTACTTCTATATGTCCTTGATTTTTACAATTGAATGTACACCATCCCAAAAATAAAACATTGATACCCTAAAAAATTAAAGAACTATCATGTCATTCAGTGTATCTGAGTACTTGGCATATAGTTCCCTATCTAATCCGATGTAACGCTTTGTTTCTTCTATGGATGAATGTCCCAACATTTCTTTTACGACCATAATGTCATAATCGCTGTTCACATAAATCCGATATGCATATGTTTTTCGCATGCTATGGGCTGTTATGTTCTTAAGTCCAAAATATAAGCCTGCATCCCGTAATATGCGACTTACTTGTGACACCTGTATTGGTTCCATACCCTTCCTTGACTTAAACATATAATCGTAACTATTCTTGTTGTTGATATATGTCCTTAGTATCTGGTCTAGCTTTCTAGGTATATTCACCTCTCTAGGCTTGATATTTTGCTCTCTTATGTTGTAGGCATTTCTTTTTTTACCTTCAAGGATTTCAAAGTAACCCATCCTTAAGGCACGCTTGACATCCCTAACCTTTAACTGGATTAAGTCCCCAGCTCTATAGCCTGTACTAATGCCTAGTACAAAAAGAACATGATTCCTTTCCCCGTTCTCTCCATTGGCTTTAAGATATTCTTGAACATCATGTACATGCTTAATGTCCTTTATGGGATTTGCTGGTCTTTTTTTTTATGATATACTGCCATTAACTTCACCTCCTTCATGTGCAACCATCCCCTTTCAATTTGTAATCGTTTCTTCGATACACCTTGTCACCCACCCACTTGACATACACTTGATGTATTCATTCCCACATTGACCATTAACAAAAGCTCCCTTGGTTCAAATAACCAAAAGAGCTTTTTTGAGGAGGATTTAGATATACTATTAACTAATATCATATTAACACAGATTTAACGGACAAAACGGACAACTTTATATTGCTTCAAAAAACCTTTTGACTTTCTTCCTTGCTGTATCTCCATTAGGGAATCTATATACCTGTCTAGCTACACTATTCCACTCTAAGCCTTCAACGTATCTTAATGTTACTATCTGTCTTACAACGCTATCATCCAATGAGTCAATAAATGTTTCTACTTTCTCCATTTCATTTATCAGCTTTGCTTTGCGCTTGTTAAGTCTCTCTTTGATTCTATTGATCTTGTCTATCTTGATAGCATCAACACCCACTATGCGAACAGTATGTTGTATGTATGGAAAATGCTTTGATGATGCTTTGACTGTGTCGGCAACACAATCGCTTACGTCCTGTTCTAACTTCTGTATTCTACGCTCAAGCATCTTTATTTCATTTGCTTGATTTCTGAATTGTTCTAGTTGTTTTAGTTTCATCCCATACACCCCTCTTTCCTTATGTACTATAATGGTTTCACATCCTTACTAAATAGTTCTTTACCCTTGATTTATAACTTGTATCTGCTTTTCTTAGGTATTGGTAATATAAGCATCAATCTATACCTAATAACCTCATGCCATTTTAAATCTTGCATAAACATAACTTTAAAATATATATTTGTTGGTTTCTCCATGATAGCGGTATGTATTATGTTATACATGTCATTTAACCTCTCTTTCTACTCGTTCAAACTCTATTACCCATACCCATGGGTTTTCGTTCCAATTCTTATAAATAGAATCCCATGTTTTCTCAAACTCTTTCTTGGCATATTCAGCGAACTTATTATCAGGTGCATTCTTTAATATATTTCCTGCGTCAATACCCTCAAGTACACATTCATGAGCCGTGATATCCTGCAACCTCTCAACTCTAACATTTGTAACCTTTAGGAAAATTCTAGCCACTTGTTTTGGCATATGTATAGATGGTATCCAGTTTCCGTCATAGAATTCACTGGGATTATTGGGATTGTCTTCATCTGATTTATACCCATAAAATTCTTTTAAGTAACATTTATTGCCTTGACCTACCATTTTTTGATACTTCTTCCATGTTTCTCTGACATAAAGAATGTCATTTTCAAAACATGGTATCTTGATGTACCTTTCAATTTCAGCATCTACTATATTTCCAAAGCTTCCAAACCCAAAAGCAGCTGCATTTTTATGTGTTCTATCAGTACTTTCAACTATTTGCCCTAAAAAATCCATTCTGTTGACACCTTTTATAACTCTTCTGGTCTGCGTTTTCCTACCTTCAAGGATTGCTTTTACCATATCTGTGTTAAACAATATAGGTCGTTCTTTCATTCTTCATCCTCACTTTCTACCAACATCGGGTTCAGTACTCTTACACCGTTGCAGTATTTCTTGATTGCTTCTCCCATGCTCCACTTAGTAGAACATTTTTTTATCCCTCTACTATGCAACCATTCTTTCAACTCTTGAAATCTATCTGACCTTAAAGTGCATTTGTTTATTTCTTTGTTGTATCTAGTCATTTTGTAACCTCCAAATCTTTAATCATGACTAAACCAAGCTTTTCCCTTGACTCATACTTTATCTGGCTCGTTCCATTGTTCACCGCAAAATGGACAGAATGAGCAGTGATAATACAATTCTTTCTTTGCCTTGTTTCCCTTAGAATTAATGCCATTTATAACCACAGGTATGTTTAATGGTGATACAAACGGAAACTCTGTTGTATGTTTAAACATAGGGCTTATTTCTTTCCAGTTTTTCGTCCCTTTTAGTAATTCTTGATTATTTTTCATTTTTTCAATACGCTTTTTTATGCACTCACACATTTAAATACCTCCATTCTTATTAGTCAATACTAAACACAATATTTCTGACTACTCTTTCAAATAGTCTGGTATCTGATCAAATTTATCTTTGATTAATACGTTAGCAACATTAAGTGCGTATTCTTTTTCCATATTAGCAATGACATTTTTCGCTTTTCTGTGTTCTTCATTATTTGTCGAATTATAGGTCAATGACCTAAGCTTATAGATTACTAAGGCTTGATGTGGCTCACCAACGGTATCTATGATTGCTCTAGCTCGTTGTAAACTTGTTATGTCCATGCTCTTTATCCTCCTTCGCAAAATTAACTATCATCCCTGAATTCTCTCTACATTCTCCACACTATAGAAATTAACTTCATGTTTATATTTGGTTAACCATTCACTAAGTACATCATTTAATTGTTCTTCCAATTCCTCTTCTTGTTCTTTGGTTACGTCTTCAAGATACGATTCACCATATTCGCCACCAACGTCACAAGCTTCGCATTGTAACCTTTCTATTACGTCATCAGCGTCTATATGTGGTGCAAAATCATCAACGCATTTCCCAATATATATAGTGTCGTATTCTAATGCTTTACCTTCTTGTATAGCTTCTTCTTTGGTGTCAAAAGCTGCATCAAAATGTTCTTTATCTCCACTTACACACCATTTATTATCAAATTTGCTCATCTTATCATCCTCCCTATACAAAATTAATTATTTGTCTTTAGCTGAAAATAATCTATAAAATCCTTTTGACTATAGGCTATTATCTCGCTGTCCAGTACTGGATCATATTTATTCCTTGTCATCATGTATCGAGGTCTACCACTTGATTTATGATAGATAAAAAAGGATATGCTGTCTTTTGAAACAGTATATATGTCATATGTAAAAGTTCCATCATTGTACCAACCTTTTTTACCACTCCATGTCTGACTTTCTTTGTATCTAATGGTATGCCCTAATTGTTCAAGATACTTAACTATTCTCGTCAATTTTTCACCTCTATTCCCCTAGACAAAGTCAATCTTTTATCTAGCTGAATGATGCTTCTGGCACTGCTTCTGGTTGAACCTCATCATTATCGCATTCCATATCAATTTCCAATTTCGTATACGCTTGATTCAATTTCATCATTAGTATCTCAAAACTATTTAAGTGTCTTAATGTTTTAATGTTTGGAGCAGTATTGTAATCAATTGTCCATCCACCTTTTCTAAATTCTGAGAATCTATGTAGCTTGATGGTAAAGTTCATTTCTTCGTCTTGGTCGCACTCAAACACCAATGTAGCATGCTCAAAAGAACTCCAATTTCTATCAGTGTCGTACTCAATATCGAATGAAACGTCTACCATCTCATAACTTACATCATCATCATAATCTACTCCCAGGTCATCAGTATTCACATTGTTAGCAACAAAGTCCTTCCACTTTTCCCATAGACTAGACATTTTAATTGTTTTATCTTCACTACCTGTCATTAGGTCTTTGAAGTTGGTTAGTAGTTTCTTATTGTCAAGTGCTGAATTCTTTAGTACCTCGACCAATACGTTATCTAATTTTGCTATGTAATTCGAGTAATCATATGATTCAAGGTATGGCACCATTACCGATTTAACTTTTTCTTCAATGGTTTTAGTTACATCTCCATATGATCTGAATAAATTGTCTAATGCATTGACAACACCTTTTTCAAGTTGTTCTGATACCAATTGTTCTATTGTTCCATCCTCTAACTTCTTAGTGATTACGTCCTTAATACTATTTTCTAAATTCATCTTTCATCCTCCTAAGTTTTTTATTTTACAAAACTAATATTTTGTCCCTATAGTATCAGCTCGAATTGTCCGTCAATCGCTTCTTGTTCATAGAAACGCTCTTGATCTTTTACCCATGGTCCATAATCATAAAAATCGCAAGCCTTATATATTCTTGCATTAACCCATCTAGCAAAGTGATTTAATTGCAAGTTGTCTTTACGTTTGTTATAGACCATTACATATGGGTCCACTTTTAATTCTCTTAATTTCTCAAAGCGATACAAGTCTTCATAAAATGTTGTGTCGTAACCCACCAGCATATAACACATGTGTCTATAGGTCTTAATATGTTCTGATAAAACCTGTATACCTCTTAAAATTGAGTTTTCAAAACTGATTAGGTCCCAAGCATAATGGATGGACCGTAAATGCTTAACACTTGCTAATGCCGCGGCTTTTTCGTGGGTCATAACTCTTACATCAATACCCTGTGATAAGTTAACTATTAGGTTCCTCTGTTTGATTTCTTCGCATTTTTTAATCATGTGTGGGTCAGCTGTAAAGTTATTATCCAGAAGAGTTATTATATTTGATCTCGGATTGATAATGTCTTTTATCTCAGCTACTTGATACAACTTGCCCTCTTTTTCTGGTACATAACAAAATTCACACTTTCTTATACACCCTCTGCTTGTAAAGCCAACTCCCATATTAGCTAACTGTTCAGCTTTTTTATGCTTACTTCTTTTTTTCATAACGCCTCTTATGCGGCTATATAAGAAGTCTGCTGTATATAGATCATAATCTGGCTTACAATGTTCCATCTCTTGTGGAAGAACTGTTTTTATGTCCCATCCAGTACCACCGAAAGTAATATCTTTATAAACATCTTTTAACCTCTCAGCTCTTCTGCGATTCCATGTGAACAATACACTACAAAATACTTTATCTACATGCCTATCAAAAATATTTAAATATACTTCATGCCCTTGTTGCTTATAGTATGTACTCAATTTCATTAATGCAAGATTAGGTATTTTACCATCATAATCAATCAGTCCTATTTTCAATGTCTCACCTTCTATCCATACTAAACTTAGTTTTTGCGACCATACTTAATTTTTTCTAGCCTTCTTAAGCAATTCTCGTACTGTTTTTTGACTCTTGCTATAGTGTCCATATCCTTGCTATATTTAATCATTCCTGAGAATCTCTTTTTTAAATCCTTTTTGTTTGAACACTTAGCCCAACATGGATTACATCTTTTAGCTAGTGCGATGCATCCAGTCTCAACATATAGTGCACAGTTACTGCAATGTTTGTTTTGCTCATCTAACTTATGCATCTTATCCTCCTATTCTTCTAAGCGGCTAATTGAATAACCGCTTTCTTATTATCTATTTGGTCAACTGCATTTTGAACTGAATCATAGTCCATATGAGCGTATATCTGAGTAGTGGCTATACTTTCATGTCCTAATACTCGTTGTATTGTTTCGAGACTAGCACCGCCCTTCAACAACTGCATAGCTCTACCATGTCTGAAAAGGTGAGGATGAACGTTCTGTTCAACCCCTGCCCTCCTGCCTAATCTCTTCACATAATCTTGTATACCTTTCTCAGATAACCTGTTCGCTTTGCTTGTAACAAATAATGCTTCATTATCATCTTTTCTAGTGCCTATGTAAGCAATTACTTTATTTGAAGCGTCCTGCGAGAATATACATTGTCTCTGTTTTTGTCCTTTACCTGTAACCACAAACCGTCTCGCGGAATGATCTAATGAGTTTCTGTTTAATTGGTGAATCTCGGCAAGTCTACACCCTGATGAATACATCATAGAGCACAATGCCAGTCCCCTATAATTGCTTTCTTCTTCTAGAAAATTTATCATCTGATTGTATTCACACATTTTTAAATATGATTTTACTTTCTTCCTTACTTTTGGCTTATCTACTTTTTCGACTGGGTTTTTGATATCTAAATCCATCTGAACTATTAGCCTCTTGTAAAACATGTTTAAATTTGTGTGCTTCCTGTTTAATGCCTGATCCCCATTCTTTCTTTTGATTGTGCAATACATTAAAAAGTCTTGTATACCTAAATGTGTTACTGATAATGCGTCTCTTTCTCCTAACCATCTTAGGTATATTTTTAAATCTTGATTACATATTGCTTCGATTGACTTATTTGTCAGCCCCTTACCTCTGCAAATAAATCTGTATCTTTCTAACAGGTGTTTATTTGATTCTAGTACCTTATTCATTATTTATCCTCCGTTTGTTTTTTACACTTTTTTCTGGTTCTCAATAATTTTGCGTTCTAAATCGTCAAAATCATGAGTTCTCTGCTTATAATTAATAAATCCAGATTGCTTTGTCTGCTTATTTTCATTGGGCTTAACGGATGCTTTTTTGTTTTTAAATTCATCCTTGATATTTCTAACATCCTGTAAGCATTTAACATCTTTAGATATCCAATTATTTAGTATTGCTGATAGATAGTTGAAATTCTTCTTGTTGTTTAACACGCTTTCTTCTATTGCGGCAATAATTACTTCACATGGCACGTCTTTTAAATAGTCAATTAGCTTTTCATAGATAATTGGGTTAATCATTCCAAGATTATCTTGGTAAGACTTGACAACTTTTTTGAGTTCATTTTGTTCTTGTTCCTCTATATCTACTACTACCTCTAACCTATCCTTACCTAACCTATCCTTACCTAACCTATACTGGGTTTCCATTTGTGTGTCAGCTTGGTTACTAAGTGGTATACCAATGGTTGACATCAAGGTATATGAACCATTTTCTTTCTCTGCAAGTAAGCTCTTTTCTTCTTTATGAATAGTCTCCTTATACCTATCTTTCCTGATATAATTATGTATTTTCCAGTGCTTAATAACGATCACACCTTTATCAAACGTTATTATAAATTTCTTACCCACTAAAAGGTCAAAATCGTTCTTGTTACAACCTATTACACGCATTATTTTTAATGGATTATTCAAGAATCCATCATCATCTGCCCTCATTGATAAATGAAAGTATAATGCCTGCGTACTTAATGGCATATCTAGGAATGCGTCACTATCTATTATTGTTTTTGCAAACATTCTTCTTTCTGCCAAAATATCACCTCTTAAGCTTCTTGTATTTGATAAAAATATATGGTATTATCTAATTAACTTTTATTTCATTTGCACTCTATTATGGGTGCTTTTTTTATTTTTTTCTTTAGTTCTGCAACCTTACTAACTGCTTCTTTTTCTGTTAATTCGTTTGTAAAGTACTTGTCCATTATGCGTTGCAAAATATCTAGTGGCTTTAGTTCTTTCATTCCGTTTCCTCCTGACTATGTACTTAATACCAAGTACTATAAATGCAACGATAAACTCAATACCTATCCCAATCCAAACACACCAAAATATTAAATACCATATAGGATTAGTTTCCATTGGATTCTCCCTTATCTTTGTCAGTTACTTCAATAGCTTCAAATTTTGTACAATCAACTCTCTTTCCGCAGTTCTCACATTGACACCAATCTGTAAAAGATGATCCATTAAAACCACAGGACCCACATGTATATTCATGTACTACTCCGCTAAACATTTATTTTACTCCTTTCAGTCGTCTAATTTGTTTCCCTCTATCATCCAATTCAATGATTCTAACGTGTTTATAATTCTTACAAGCGATCTTGTAATACTCATCCCGTAATGCCATGTTTGAGGTTGAAGCAATAGTTTTCCAGATTGCTAAATCTTTCTTTTTTACTTGAATTCCCCATGTTTCGCGATGATACCCTATCACTACTTGTCCCTCCCCTTTTTCTTCTTACCACGCTTTTCCTTGCGGTTTCTGGCCATCATTCTTACACTAGCTTTAGCTTGTTTAACCCAAAATGTTTCATATAACAAAGCTTGTCCTCCTTCCTAATGCATCTTTTAGTTAATGTTTGTCATAATGCAGAATATTGTGATATAATTGTGTCGAAAGGGGGTGTGTATCATGGGTACTCATTATTTTGCCCAAATTTGTATGAATGGCCATTTGATTACTAGTACTTATAGGTCAATATCATCTTCACATCGAAAATACTGTAGTAAATGCGGTGCGCTTACAATTGTCCAATGTCCAGACTGCAATACTTATATACCTGGTGATTATAAAAGTGATTGGGGTACTTTAGAATTAAGTGATCCAATGACGAGTGTGCCAGCTTATTGTCATGGTTGTGGTAACCCTTATCCTTGGACTAAATCAGCTCTTGAATCAGCAACATTAATGATTAATGATGATGAAAACTTGAACGAGAGTGAAAAACAAGAGTTTTGCGAGTCTCTTCCTGATTTACTTGTTGAATCCCCAACACCAAAAACTAAACTAGCTGTGTCTAGATTTAAAAAGTTTGTTGGTAAATCGGCTAAATATACAGCAGATGGTATAAAAGATATATTTGTTGATGTAACTTCTGAAGTTATAAAAAAATCACTTTTTCCAGATGCATAGTTATTTTAATTGAGCATGGAGCCTATAACCTGGACAAGTATCATTACCACAGTTATACGGCTCTTTTTTTACCCAGCATTCACACGTTTCTCTTAACTTCTTTCCACACTTAGTACAGAAATTTCCTTGTTCTCTATTTCCAGCACCACAATGATTGCATTTCATTCTTTATCCTCCTCCCTAAATTGATCTTTTGTTTTCATCTTTATTGGCTCTTTCAATAGCAGAATTAAGAAACTCAATAATCTTGTAATGTTCACTTAGTAATACATTGTTCATCTTCGCTATCTCTGCATATGTTTTTTCATTATTTTTGAGGTTTCTATTCTCCTGTAAACATAGACCAAGTACTACGGTTACAATTAGAGTTATTACTGTTAAAGCTATATCGTTCACATGGCCCCCTCCTTATACACTTTCCTTTATATTTGATGGTGGCATCCAGTACTTAATATAGTTCGTAACAGCTTGATAGTCCTTTTTCTTTACATCTTTGTAGCTTGGTATACCCATACGGTTCTTAATGTCTCTGTATATGGCTGCAAAATACTTTTTGCTATACCTCTTGTATTCGTCTGTACCTTCTCCCAAAAGCTCATAAACCCGCTTTCCAACTGCCTTTTGTATTTTTCTTTGTAATCCGTGGTCCAATGTAATCTGGTTGTCCACCTTTTGGTCCATAACCTTAAATCTATAATCTACATCAGTTTTAAACTCTTGCATTGATTTTGCTTGCATGATTATCATTTCTTCATATGTCTGCGGTAAAGTCTTTACCCTAAAATACGCATCTTCTAGAACCTCATAAACTCCCCACGCCTGATCAGTGTTAATAATTTTAGCATGATGCAATGCCCCTTTTTCTGTCCATAACATTAGCTTTGATACATATTTAAGGTTACTATCATTTTGATAGTTGGCTTTAAAATGTCTAAGAGCTTCACCTTCTAGCTCATAATAATGCTTACCATACTCAAATCTTTCTTTATTTCTTAAGTATGCTTGATGTATTCTTGCATCACTTGTTCCATATCCTGCCGCCAACTGTGATGTCAATAATACTCTTTGCTGTTCATGTTCAATCACGGTTAAATTATTCATTTACGTCTATCCTCCTTCCTCTTTAAGACTAACTAAATATATATTTTTTTAGTTGGGTTACGTTATCATTTTTGGGTTCAAGATATGTACCAGGGATTCTAATGCTTCTACCTATGCGTTTGCAAGGTATCTTACCACTCTTGGTATGCCTATAAATTGTTACAAGAGATAACTTCAATATTTTAGCTGCCTCATCAACTGTATAATATGATTTGTCCATATTCTCACCTCTTGTTAATAACAAGTATTTTTTGTAGTTACTATTTTCATGCCAAGAATTGTTGCGATTTTTTGTTTTTGTTTTTTTGCTTTTCTTGTACCACTAAATATCTCGGTTAAGTAAGGCCGAGAAATACCTAATTGCGACGCAAGTTGTGTCATGCTCATACCCTTATCAATCATTATTTTTCTTGCTTCTTTTCCAAAGTATGAATAAATCAAAGTTATCACCTCCAAAAAAAAGTAAAATATTTAGCTAAAGTTATTGACAAAAAGTCTAAAATATACTACTCTATATGTATGGTTAAATAAAGAGCATATCAAGCAAACACGTTGGGGAACGATGTTATACAAGTGGTTAATATAATAATCACCTTGTTTTTTTGTTGCTTAATTTTGCCATTAACTTTAGCTGTTGATTATAGTATAGTATTATATTTAAGACTTGTCAATACCTAAAGTTTTATTTTTAGCACTTATTTTTAGAAAGGAGTCATAAAACTATGACTTTAGTTGAGAAAATTAAGACTTTATGCGATGAGCAAGGCACTACTTTAATTGGCCTAGAACGTAAAATAGGACTCGGTAGAGGAACGATTAGAAACTGGGATACCAATTCTCCATCTATTCATAAATTAGAAAAAGTCGCTGACCATTTTAGCGTCAGTGTAGATTACTTGCTAGAAAGGGAAAGTAATAAATTGTCAGCTAAAACATTAAAGGTTGCCAAGGAGATAGATTTGCTATCAGACGATAAGTTTGAAGCACTAAAAAAATTAATATCTACCATGATAGATATTAATAAATAAGATTGTTAGGTGTTTATCTATGAGTTTATTAAACAGAATTAAGGAACTATGTATTGAGTACGAAATATCATTAACACAATTAGAAAAAGAGTTAGGCTTTAGTAATGGCAGTTTATCTAAATGGGATAGAATATCACCATCGATTTATAAATTAGAAAAAATCGCAGATTACTTTAGTACAAGTATTGATTATTTATTATCACGCAAAAATGAAGGAATACATCCTAAAACATTGGGGTTAACTCAAAAAATTAACCTTTTAAATGATGAGGACTATCAATTAGTAAAGCAAGTGGTCAATAGACTTTTGTAAATTGGGAAGGGAGCTAACTACTCATGAAAGGCTCAATAACTAAAAAAGGTAGTAAATATTATCCTGTCATTTATCTTGGAAAGGATGAATTAACGGATAAGAAAAAATATAAGTGGGGCAAAGGGCAAGTATTAAGAAGAGAAGCGGAGAGAATCCTTAACGATATGGTCAGAGATTATCATATCAATAATGACAATGGCATATTGTCGCTTGATTTTACTTTTTCAGAATTAGCCAAAGAATGGTTACTCGTAAGCAAAAAAAAACATGCACCCAAAACTTATCAGATGTATGAAGGGAATGTCCGATTTGTTAATGAGATATTTGGAGATGTAAAAGTCGATGCAATCAAGACAATTCATGTTCAAAGGTATATCAATACTTTAAATGGGTCGTATAGCAAAATCAACAAAAGATATTTAGCTATAAGGTCTGTAATGAATTATGCTGTTAAAATGAAACTGATACTTGTAAATCCATGTATTGGCGTAGAACTACCTAAGAAAGATAAAACAGAATTTAACACTTGGACTTCGGAAGATGTAAGATATTTCTTAGATTGCCTAGAAAACGACAATAGTAAATGGTACCTTCCTGTATGTGTAATGTTGACAACAGGTATGCGCCCTGGAGAAGTATGCGGATTAAAGTATTGTGATTTTTCCGAAGACAATACAGCCTTATACGTCAGGCGTGGTATGCAAAATGATGGAACTACGGGTAACACAAAAAATGAGCAGAGTAAACGTAAAGTCATTATAACAAATAAATTATGTGACGCTATTAAAAAGCAACAAGAATGGCAGAAAGACATGAGCAGAGAATTTGAAGATGAATATAGTATTTCTGATTTTATATGTACACATGAACTGGGACAAGTTATAAGGCCAGATGTGCTAGGTAGGGCTTTTAAAAAGTTAATCAAGAAATACCACATGCCTAAAATTCGCCCTTACGATTGTAGACATTCCTTTGCTACGCTTATGTTAAAAAACGGTATTAATCCAAAAATTGTAAGTGAAATGTTAGGTCATAAATCAATAGAAGAAACACTGAACACTTACTCACATGTATTACCGGATATTCAAGAAGAAGCTGTTTCTAAATTCGAAAGAATTGTTTTACAAGAACCTCAAGATAACGTCGTTTTTATCAGTTCTTAACTCAAGTTATCAAGATCGGATTAGAAAATGGATTAGAAAAAGTCAAAATCCTAAGCAAGCGATTGACGCAAACCTAGGATTCATCAAACGTGCGCAGAAAGATTCGAACTCTCGGCCTTCTGATCCGTAGTCAGACGCTCTATCCAGCTGAGCTATGCGCACAAAGTATTTAATTAGAATAAAAAGCACCTACGGTGCAAATTGAGATAATGCCGGAGACCGGAATCGAACCGGTACGATCGGTAAGGATCGCAGGATTTTAAGTCCTGTGCGTCTGCCAGTTCCGCCACTCCGGCATTTAATGGGCGCAACAGGGCTCGAACCTGTGACCCCCTGCTTGTAAGGCAGGTGCTCTCCCAGCTGAGCTATGCGCCCTATTAAGTTAAGTTATAGTTACGTTTGGTCTGGGTGACAAGACTTGAACTTGCGACCTCTAGAACCCCATTCTAGCGCTCTACCAAACTGAGCCACACCCAGACAATGGAGTGTAACTGTCACTAAACGACCCAGAAGGGACTCGAACCCTCGACCTCCGGCGTGACAGGCCGGCGTTCTAACCAACTGAACCACTGGGCCTAACTAGTTATACATCATGTCTTTTCTTTTCATATTAAATTAAAATGATGGACCTTCAGGGACTCGAACCCCGGACCAACCGGTTATGAGCCGGTTGCTCTAACCAACTGAGCTAAAGGTCCGCATGAAGCCGACGATCGGACTTGAACCGATAACCTGCTGATTACAAGTCAGCTGCTCTGCCAATTGAGCCACGTCGGCATATCATACATATGCTACCGCTTTTGCGATGCAAAGTCGGATATGCAAGTGACCCGTAGGGGAATCGAACCCCTGTTACCGCCGTGAAAGGGCGGTGTCTTAACCGCTTGACCAACGGGCCTAATTATATTATGTTAAGCTCCCCGAGTAGGACTCGAACCTACAACCCTTCGGTTAACAGCCGAATGCTCTACCATTGAGCTATCGAGGAATAATGTTTATTAAACATTCAAAACCACACATTGAAAACACATACACATCATTATATAATCGTTCATTTATCCATTCTAACCCGAACAAGTTAATCGATACTTACTTATAACTTATACATCTTAACCCTTAGCCAATCATAGCTAGGTCAAGCCCTCGACCTATTAGTATCGGTCAGCTGAACATGTTACCATGCTTACACCTCCGACCTATCAACCTTGTCGTCTTCAAGGGGTCTTACTACCTTACGGTATGGGATATCTTATCTTGAGGGGGGCTTCACGCTTAGATGCCTTCAGCGTTTATCCCTTCCAAACTTGGCTACTCTGCTATGCACTTGGTAATACAACAGATACACCAGCGGTTCGTCCATCCCGGTCCTCTCGTACTAAGGACAGCTCCTCTCAAATATCCTGCGCCCACGACGGATAGGGACCGAACTGTCTCACGACGTTCTGAACCCAGCTCGCGTACCGCTTTAATGGGCGAACAGCCCAACCCTTGGAACCTGCTACAGCTCCAGGATGCGATGAGCCGACATCGAGGTGCCAAACCACTCCGTCGATGTGAACTCTTGGGAGTGATAAGCCTGTTATCCCCGGGGTAGCTTTTATCCGTTGAGCGATGGCAATCCCACTTTCATACCACCGGATCACTAAGTCCTACTTTCGTACCTGCTCCACCCGTCGGTGTCACAGTCAAGCCATCTTATGCCTTTGCACTCTGCGAATGGTTTCCAACCATTCTGAGATGACCTTTGAGCGCCTCCGATACCTTTTCGGAGGCGACCGCCCCAGTCAAACTCCCCACCTGACATTGTCCCCACACCCGTTTAGGGTGCTAGGTTAGAAATCCAGTACTACAAGGGAGGTATCCCAACAGCGACTCCACAAAGACTGGCGTCCTTGCTTCTACGTCTCCCTCCTATCCTGTACATGTAATACCGAATCCCAGTATCAAGCTGGAGTAAAGCTCCACGGGGTCTTTCCGTCCTGTCGCGGGTAACCGGCATCTTCACCGGTACTACAATTTCACCGGGCGCGTTGTCGAGACAGTGCCCAAATCGTTACGCCTTTCGTGCGGGTCGGAACTTACCCGACAAGGAATTTCGCTACCTTAGGACCGTTATAGTTACGGCCGCCGTTTACTGGGGCTTAAATTCAGAGCTTCGCTTACGCTAACCCCTCCTCTTAACCTTCCAGCACCGGGCAGGCGTCAGCCCCTATACTTCACCTTTCGGTTTTGCAGAGACCTGTGTTTTTGCTAAACAGTCGCTTGGGCCTATTCTCTGCGGCCTCTCTAAAGAGGCACTCCTTATCCCTAAGTTACGGAGTCATTTTGCCGAGTTCCTTAACAACGCTTCTCCCGTCGGCCTTAGGATTCTCTCCTCATCTACCTGTGTCGGTTTACGGTACGGGCACATACAAAACAATAGCGGCTTTTCTCGACAGTTTGGATTCAGAAACTTCCCTACTTATATTTCGGTCCTCATCGTACTTCAGAAACGGATGACGGATTTGCCTGTCTTCCTATCCTTTGTACTTGAACGGGTTTTTCCATTCCCCGTTTTTCCTATCCTCCTGTGTCCCCACAGTTCTGTTTGCATGCGGTACAGGAATTTCAACCTGTTGTCCATCGACTACGGCTTTCGCCCTCGCCTTAGGTCCCGACTTACCCAGAGAAGATCAGCTTTACTCTGGAAACCTTAGATATTCGGCCGAGAAGATTCTCACTTCTCTCTCGCTACTCATTCCGGCATTCTCTCTTCTTAACAGTCCACTGCTCCTTACAGTACAGCTTCGTCCCAGTTAAGAATGCTCCTCTACCACTGATATTACTATCAATCCACAGCTTCGGTGTCATGTTTTAGCCCCGGACATTTTCGGCGCAAGATCTCTCGACTAGTGAGCTATTACGCACTCTTTGAATGTATGGCTGCTTCTAAGCCAACATCCTAGTTGTCTTCGAAATCTCACATCCTTTTCCACTTAACATGTACTTTGGGACCTTAGCTGGTGGTCTGGGCTCTTTCCCTTTTGACTACCCAACTTATCTCGCGCAGTCTGACTCCTGATGAGCATCTATATGGCATTCGGAGTTTGATATGTTTTGGTAAGCCTCGCGGCCCCCTAGACAATTCAGTGCTCTACCTCCATTAGACTCCATCAAGGCTAGCCCTAAAGCTATTTCGAGGAGAACCAGCTATCTCCGGGTTCGATTGGAATTTCTCCGCTACCCACAGTTCATCCCCACGTTTTTCAACACGTGTGGGTTCGGACCTCCATTACCTTTTACGGTAACTTCATCCTGACCATGGGTAGGTCACCCGGTTTCGGGTCTACGTACTCTGACTTAACGCCCTATTAAGACTTGGCTTCCCTTCGGCTCCAGACCTTTAGTCTTTAACCTTGCCAGTTATACGTAACTCGCCGGACCGTTCTACAAAAAGTACGCCGTCGCTCTGATTTATATACGAGCTTCGACTGCTTGTAAACAAAGGGTTTCAGGTTCTTTTTCACTCCCCTCCCGGGGTTCTTTTCACCGTTCCTTCACAGTACTATACGCTATCGGTCACTAGGGAGTATTTAGCCTTGGGGGGTGGTCCCCCCAGCTTCACACAGGGTTTCTCGTGTCCCGTGCTACTCTGGATACCGCCTGCTCTCTCGGTCTTTCACCTACTGGACTTTCACCTTCTTTGGTTGGCTTTCCCAAAACCATTCGGTTAAACGTCGAGATACATTCTGCGGTCCTCAACCCCTAAGAACTAAGTTCTTAGGTTTGGGCTCTTCCCTTTTCGCTCGCCGCTACTTAGGGAATCGATTTTTCTTTCTCCTCCTTCGGGTACTTAGATGTTTCAGTTCCCCGAGTTCCCCCTACATGGCTATGTATTCACCATGCAGTAACTGGGCTTTTCCCAGTCAGGTTTCCCCATTCGGATATCTCCGGATCGATGGCTATTTGCGCCTCCCCGAAGCTTTTCGCAGCTTATCACGTCCTTCATCGGCTCCTAGTGCCAAGGCATCCACCCTTTGCTCTTATTAGCTTGACCTACACATTTTTCTCATCTAAGCATCGGCTTTGCGCATGCAAAACGATTGCCTATCTTTTCGTGATTCTTAGGTTTAAATATCACCACGGTTTTGGGTGATTTTTAAAGCTTAGAAGAACGATTTGAGAATAAATGTTGCCATAAACAGCTTTTCTCGTAAAATTATCATAACATAACGTCACAACAACCTTCCAATCAAGCATGCATTGATCGCACTAAGAGCTAAGATTTACAAGTTATTTGTATGCTCCTATTATAAACAATAGGATACGTAGCTTGTTCTTGGTTACTCTTGGTTCTTTTAAGCATTGGCTTTGCGTATGCAAAACAAGTGCTTTCTTTTTTAAATCATAGGATAATTGATTATCATTTGATGTCAGTATTTAACAAATGGCTAAGTTCTTTTGCATACGTTTTATGGCATGACAAAAGGTTCTTTCCCTAGAAGTTATCTCCTGAAAGAATGACTTCTTCTTTGTTAAATATCTTTTCAATGTGAAGTTTTCAATGTTCAAATCTCTTGTATAAAAGCAATCGTTTTGCATATGCAAAGCCCATGCTTAATTGTTTCTTTTCAAGAGACAATGGAGATAAGGAGATTCGAACTCCTGACCCCCTGCTTGCAAGGCAGGTGCTCTCCCAACTGAGCTATACCCCCATGGTGTTCTTTTTGTGTATGAAATTGTTAATTGGTGGGCTCAAGTGGACTCGAACCACCGACCTCACGCTTATCAGGCGTGCGCTCTAACCAGCTGAGCTATGAGCCCTGACACGCTGAGCGTGTTATTGGCAATCTGGCAGCCACCTACTCTCCCAGGTCGTCTCCAACCAAGTACCATCGGCCGTCTGTGGCTTGACCATCGTGTTCGGTATGAGAACGGGTATGTCCCATAGACGCATCACCACCAGAAATCTCTTCTATTCTTAGAATAAACGGTATATGTTGTTTTCCCTTGAATACTCAACAGTGAAACGAACTTTTAGCTATGCTTTACTATTCCATGCAATTCTACTTATCGTTTAAAGCCTCGGCTTTAACGATCTTCCTTAGAAAGGAGGTGATCCAGCCGCACCTTCCGATACGGCTACCTTGTTACGACTTCACCCCAGTCATCGGCTTCACCTTCGACAGCTCCATCCATAAAGGTTTGGTCACTGGCTTCGGGCGCTTCCAACTCCCGTGGTGTGACGGGCGGTGTGTACAAGGCCCGGGAACGTATTCACCGCGACATGCTGATTCGCGATTACTAGCGATTCCAACTTCATGTAGTCGAGTTGCAGACTACAATCCGAACTGGGATAGCTTTTTTGGGGTTGGCTCCATGTCACCACTTCGCTTCCCTTTGTCACTACCATTGTAGCACGTGTGTAGCCCAAATCATAAGGGGCATGATGATTTGACGTCATCCCCACCTTCCTCCGAGTTGTCCCCGGCAGTCTCTCTAGAGTCCCCAACTTTACTTGCTGGCTACTAAAGATAAGGGTTGCGCTCGTTGCGGGACTTAACCCAACATCTCACGACACGAGCTGACGACAACCATGCACCACCTGTCTCTTCTGTCCCGAAGGAAAGTTCCGATTAAGGAACGGTCAGAAGGATGTCAAGATTTGGTAAGGTTCTTCGCGTTGCTTCGAATTAAACCACATGCTCCACCGCTTGTGCGGGCCCCCGTCAATTCCTTTGAGTTTCAATCTTGCGATCGTACTCCCCAGGTGGAATGCTTAATGCGTTTGCTGCGGCACCGAGGTTCGACCCCCGACACCTAGCATTCATCGTTTACGGCGTGGACTACCAGGGTATCTAATCCTGTTCGCTCCCCACGCTTTCGTGCCTCAGCGTCAGTTACAGTCCAGAAAGTCGCCTTCGCCACTGGTGTTCCTCCTAATATCTACGCATTTCACCGCTACACTAGGAATTCCACTTTCCTCTCCTGCACTCTAGCAAAGCAGTTTCAAATGCAGTCCCCAGGTTGAGCCTGGGGCTTTCACATCTGACTTACTCCGCCGCCTACGCACCCTTTACACCCAGTAAATCCGGATAACGCTTGCCCCCTACGTATTACCGCGGCTGCTGGCACGTAGTTAGCCGGGGCTTCTTAGTCAGGTACTGTCACTATCTTCCCTGCTGATAGAAGTTTACGATCCGAAAACCTTCTTCCTTCACGCGGCGTCGCTGCATCAGGGTTTCCCCCATTGTGCAATATTCCCCACTGCTGCCTCCCGTAGGAGTTTGGGCCGTGTCTCAGTCCCAATGTGGCCGATCACCCTCTCAGGTCGGCTACTGATCGTCGCCTAGGTGAGCCGTTACCTCACCTACTAGCTAATCAGACGCGGGTCCATCCTATGCCACCGGAGTTTTTACCACTGGATCATGTGATTCTGTGGTCTTATGCGGTATTAGCGCACTTTTCAGTGCGTTATCCCCCTGCATAGGGCAGGTTACCCACGCGTTACTCACCCGTCCGCCGCTGTCCACTTAAGGAATCACCCGAAGGTTCATCCTTAAGTTTCTCGCTCGACTTGCATGTGTTAAGCACGCCGCCAGCGTTCATCCTGAGCCAGGATCAAACTCTCATGTTAAAAAGTTTATTCTGACCAGACTAATCTGGCAATTGTATTTTATAGACTACCGTCTCTTTGTTTGAGATTGCTAAGTTAAACAAAACAATTCTCTGAATTTACAAAGGAATTATTTGGGTAAAGCTTTTATAAGCTTTTGGTTTGTTTCACTGTTCAGTTTTCAAGGTTCTGCTGCTTCAACTTATTGCATTAGCGAAGAATATATTATCATATTTTATGATGCTTGTCAACAGCTTTCATCATCTTTCCAGATGATTGCTTTTAACGGAGAAGGAGGGATTTGAACCCTCGCGCCGCGTTAACGACCTACTCCCTTTCCAGGGGAGCCCCTTCAGCCGCTTGGGTACTTCTCCAAGCCGTTTCAAAACACTTCGCGATATATGCATTCAATAATAATCCAAAACTTCTATACAGTAGTTTTAAAATTATTGAGCGGAGAAGGTGGGATTTGAACCCACGGCCCCTTTCGGAGTCACTGGTTTTCAAGACCAGCTCCTTAAGCCACTCGGACACCTCTCCATGCTTGTAGCTCACAATCGAGCGCTTTAATAATTTATCATATCTTGTGTTAAGTGTCAAGCATTTTTTATAACTTTTTTCAACTTTTTATGCGTTGTTTTTTTTCGTTATTGCTTAGCGACAAGCGGTATTATATCGCATATCAATAGGGGTGTCAATAGCTTTATGCAATATTATTATATTCTGACAAATACTCCTATAGAAGCTATCCATCCGACACCTATAAATCCAAAGCATTCGCCACCATTAAGTCTTCCTGGGTAGTGATTTTTATGTTACCATAGGAACCCTCTACAATGGTTACGGTTGTGTCAGCATATTTCTCTACAACCATGGCATCATCTGTGGCTACAAACTTATATTTTATGGCTTGTTCATAAGCTTCTTTAATGATTTCTTTTTTAAATGTTTGTGGTGTTTGTATCGCCCAAAGCATATCCCGATTAGGTGTGCTTATAATATTTCCTTCATTATTAACCACTTTTATTGTATCTTTAACTTTAACACCTAACACACATGCACCACTCTTATTTGCTTCCTTAATCGTACTTATTATATGCTCTTCTTGTATAAAAGGACGTGCTGCATCATGAATTAATACAATATCTGTTTCCTGTGGGATACATTTGATGCCCTCATATACAGAATCTTGTCTTTCTTTCCCACCTTCTATTACAGATATGACCTTATCTAAGCTGTACGGTTGAACAATTTCTTGTTTACAATAGTCGACTTCACCTTGTCCCACAACAATAATAATATGCGTAATGGCATCACACCGCATAAAAGCCTCCAAGGTATATACCAAAATTGGTTTACCTTTTAGTTCAATATATTGCTTATGCTGATGATGCTTCATTCTTTTCCCTTTACCAGCAGCAGGAATAATGACTGTACATTTTAATTGGTCCATTTTACGTCTCCTTTAAATATCATTTGTATGTGTACCTATTATTATGAACTATAGGGGATTGAATAAACACTGTAGCTAGGATGTATAATCTATTTTAAACTATTGTATACTAATTGAAAAGAAGGAACGTGTTATTACTAAATAATTCTTGTTCCATCTTTCATTGAGTGGATTTTCTTGTTATAATAAAGACGAGTATCATCATACGTTTTGTTTATAAGATGCTCAATACGATATTAAGGAGGAACAATTATGTTAAGTAAAAAATTATTGGACGCTATTAATGAACAGATTCAATATGAGTTTTACTCATCTCATTTATATTTAGCCATGGCAGCTTATTGTTATTCCATTGATTTTGATGGATTTGCTAACTTCTTTATGGTACAAGCCGAAGAAGAAAAGTTCCATGCTATGAAATTCTTTAACTTTGTTAATGAAATGGATGAGACAGTCGTTATTCACGGTTTAGATACACCTCCAAGTGACTATAAGGATATGGAGGAGATTTACGAAAAAACCCTTGCACATGAAAAATTTGTAACTGCTCGTATCTACAAACTTATGGATATTGCTATGGAAGAAAGAGAACATGCTACAATCAGTTTCTTGAAATGGTTTATTGATGAACAAGTGGAAGAAGAAGCTACGGCTAAAGGTATTCTTCAAAAAATCAAAAGAGCCAATGGCGATATGTCCATTATGTATGCTATTGATACAGAAATGAGTAATCGTGTATTCACACCACCACCAACAGCTTAAGTCATAGAATAAAACAAGGCGGTCTCATCACTTCGTGAGATCGCCTTTTATTTTTATTTCATGGGTATGTCCACACATCTACCATATGCATGAATTCTTTTTTCTATTTATATGCCTATATCCGACTCCCTAACTTTAGATAAGGTACGGCGTTTAACGCCATTGTATGCCGAACACCTTTTAGATATTCATGATAAGCTGCTACCCCAATCATCGCTGCATTATCTGTACAGTACACAGGTGATGGATAATTCAGTACAATATCCGCTTCTTTACAAGCAATTGTCATCATTTCTCGCAGCTTACTATTGGCTGCTACCCCTCCTGCTAAAGCAACTTTGTGCAGTCCTTCCGTCTGAGCAGCTTTTATGGTTTTATTGACAATGACCTCCACAACAGCTTTTTGAAAACTTGCTGCAATATTCGGTACATGAATGGGTTCATCTTTCATTTTGCATTGGTTAATGTAATTGAGCACAGCAGATTTTACACCACTAAAGCTAAAATCATAAGACCCATTCTCTAAATAAGACCTTGGAAATTCAATGGCATTTTCATCGCCTTCTTTTGCTATTTTATCAATTTTAGGGCCTCCTGGATATCCGAGACCTATGGCTCTAGCAACTTTATCGAAAGCTTCGCCCGCAGCATCATCTCGTGTCTTCCCTAAAATTTCATACACACCATAATCTTTTACGTGAACCAAGTGGGTATGCCCGCCTGATACAACCATGCCAATAAATGGTGGTTGAAAATCATTTTCAATGTAATTCGCACTAATGTGCCCTTCAATATGGTGTATACCAATAAGTGGTTTATTGGTTGCAAAAGCTATTGCCTTAGCTTCTGCTAACCCTACCAACAAAGCACCTACAAGACCTGGTCCATATGTAACGGCAATGGCATCTATATCTTCCAAGCTTACATGAGCCACATCTAAAGCTTCCTGTATCACAGGGTCGATGTTTTCAATGTGTTTTCTAGAAGCTATCTCAGGTACAACGCCTCCAAATTTTTCATGTAAATCAATTTGAGAAGATATGATATTGGATAATATATCTTTTCCATTTTTGACAAGGGCTACGGATGTTTCATCGCATGATGTCTCTATAGCCATAATTATGACATCTTTCATTTAATCACCTACTACTATAAATTCCTGTGTTGTTTGCCAACCTTTTATTTTCCAAAGCCCCTCTTTTTCTACCAATAAAAATTCTTCATAAATTTCCCCATTGGATCCAACCTTGTTTAAATAAAAGACTACTTTTATCATGACCATACCATCTTTTTCTTGTTGGTCTTCTTGAATGTCATACCCTATGATTTTGGTATCACTATCTTCAAAGGCTTGAATCTCTTCTTTTGCCCTTTGATAATGTACATCCTTTGGGTTTTTTTCTAATAGTTCTTCATCATAGAGTACTCTTTGCACTTTCAAAAGTAACTCAATGTCATCTTCACTTATGTCGTGACCATAGAGTTTTTTCATAACTGTGTTGTTAAACTTAATGACTTGTTGTGGTGTTTTTTGCAAATCCCTTATGTTAAGCAATGTACCTTCATAGTCTTCTTTCAAATCATCTAAAAGACGATCACCACTGGTCATCAATGATTTTTCTTCGTTATCTTCACTTGTTTGATTATCAAATACAACAAATAAGATTACCCCTAAACTCACCAATATTAATATTGCAATGTATTTTCTCATCCTCATCACTCCATTATCAACCTCTTGCTATGGTATGCGTATGTTATACAAATCATTCTATATAATATATCGAATCAACTCAGCAAAAGGATAACCCTTATTCTTCAAACTTTAAAGTTGTTGACATGCGGTCTTTACCTACTTTTGTATTTTCAAAGTATTTTTGCGCAACATGTACATAATCTTTAGGTCGAACTAACGATGGGCTAAAATGGGTCAACCATAATTCTTTTACATGGGCTTTTGATGCTAAAGATGCTGCTTCTTCAAAAGTCATATGTTTGTATTCATTGGCTCTGTTTTCTTTTTCTTCATCAGCATACATGCCTTCACATATAAATAAATCCGCATCTTTTGCATGCATTTCTATGTTTTTCACTGGACGGGTATCCGTGCAATAACTGAGTTTTATACCTTTTCTAGGAGCTCCCAATACTGCATCAGGTTGATATTCTTTATCTTGATAAGTCACTGTACCACCTTTTTGGAGAGTATTCCAGTACTGTACCGGTAAGCCTAATGCTTTTGCTTTTTCCACTAGAAACTTGCCTTGCCTATTAATATTAACATTATAACCATAACATGTCACATTATGATTTAGTTTATAGGCTTCAAGGGTATAACCTTTTACCTGCAACGTATGGTATTGCTCATGTAACTCAATAAAATCAAGTGCAAAAGGTAATTCAGGCGCTATAACACGAAGACCTTTTACAACCCGCTCTAGTCCCTTTGGTCCTATTAGTGTAATGGGCTCACGCCGATCTGAATTACCAATGGTTAATAATAAGCCAGGTAATCCCCCTATATGATCCCCATGATAATGGGTAAAACATATGACATCAATAGGTTTAAAACTCCATCCTTTCTGACGGATAGATATTTGGGTGCCTTCACCGCAGTCGATAAGCATGTTGCTGCCATTATGTCTCAACATCAGTGAAGTTAACCATCTATTTGGTAAGGGCATCATCCCACCTGTACCTAATAAACATACGTCTAACATTTTACTACCTCTTCCTCAGTATAAGTATCTTTAACTTTTGTCTTTTCCATTCTAAAATTCTTTAATATTGTAACATAAACTTATCATCTTCACCAGTCATCTCTATTATAAGTATGCACATTTTATCTCAAATTAAAAAAATGGTGAGGTCACCATTTTAATCGTTTCTACCTTTATGTAATAAGACTGTCTAACCAATGCATCATTGCTTATCGTTATATGTCTATAAATAGAAGACGTTGAAAAGGCATTGATGGAACAGTCTTTATGACCCATTATTTTTTGGTTTTGCTGGGAGGATACTTAAAACTTTCAATAAATTCATCATAACATTCTTCACATAAATCAAAACTATGAATTTCCATATCCTTATTGGAGAAATATCCCCATTCTTTCGTAAGGCTAAGATAATCGACTTTTTTCTTAGTATGTTGATCATATATCAACTTACCACACTTGTTACAATATACCTCTGTTAGGACGTTATCTTTTATGACTTTTTCTTCGTATTTCTCCATTCGCTTATCCCCTCACTAGGTTGTTTTTAGTTGTGTTAAGGATTTTATTCTTTGAAGTGATTCAAATTGGCTTTGCCTGCAAAAAGGTTGTCATCCCATTTGCATAACAAAACAATCTCTTTGCCTACATACCTTAAAGTAATGTGTAATGCAAAACGATTTCTTCCTATGGAATTATTATAACGCTCCTATGTTCATCTGTATATAGGTAATTTCTTCAATAAGGCACTGGAATATTTAAACTATCCATTCATGATTTTGCGTTTTATTTAAAAGGAATTCATGTTTTAATCATGGAGACAGTGCTTTTTCTTTCCAAGGAAAATAGGATTCATTGTAAGCAAGATACATGACTTTCTTACACAAGAACAAAAAGAGGCTACGCCTCGTTCCGTAAAACGGATTTGTCGTTAGGAAAGTTTCCTTAGCACAAATGAGAATGCTTCTATCTCATTTGTTAAATTGAGAACTTTCCTTGTATAAGATACAAAAACATAGCGAGGATTTCTCCCCGCTATTTATCTTAATTCTCGTATACTTTTTTTGCTATTTCATACGTATGGTCAGCAGTGATACCAAATGCTTCAAATACTTTTGCTGCAGGTGCTGATGCTCCAAAATGATCAAGACCAATGACTTCACCATCAAGACCTACATATTTGTACCATCCCATTGTGGCACCTGCTTCAATAGCTACACGTTTTCTTACAGCTTTTGGCATAACACTTTCTTTGTATGCTGCTGACTGACTATCATAGATATCCATAGAAGGCATACTGATGACACGCACATCAATACCATCTGCTTTTAATTTTTTAGCTGCTTCGTAGACACATTCAACTTCTGAACCGCTAGCCATTAATAACATGTCCGGTACATCTTTCTCAGAATCGACTAACACATACCCTCCTTTGAGAGCATCTTTGCTGGTTTCTTCATAATAAGGAAGGTTCTGTCTTGTTAACACAAGTGCTGTTGGTGTATCTTTGGATGAAATCGCATGATACCATGCTGCTGCGGTTTCTTTTGCATCGGCAGGACGATAAGTCACCATGTTTGGTACACTTCTAAGCATAGCCAGTTGTTCAATGGGTTGGTGGGTCGGTCCATCTTCACCAACACCAATACTGTCGTGGGTTAACACATAGGTTACAGGCAAGTTCATCAGCGCTGATAAACGAATACTTGGCTTAATGTAATCACTAAACACAAAGAATGTTGCGCAGAAAGGCTTGTGTGCTCCATGGAGTGCAATACCATTTGCCATAGCAGCCATAGCCAATTCTCTCACACCAAAGTGTAGGTTCATACCTGCATAATCATCACCAGAGAAATCACCTCTGTCTGTCATGTATGTCTTCGTCGATGGTGCAAGGTCAGCTGCTCCACCAAACATATTAGGTAAGTATTTGGTTAAACGATTGATAATCTGACCAGAAACGGCACGGGTCGCATTAGGCTTCTTATCAAAGGTCCAATAATCTTCATCATTCAATAAATCAACGGGCAGTTCTTTGCTTGTCCAGATTTTCCACTGGTCAGCTAGCTCTGAGTACTTGGCAGCATATTCTGCAAACATACTATCCCAGTCTTCCTGCTCACGCTTACCTTGTTCTTTAAGGGTATCCATATGGCTATATACTTCTTCTGGCACATGGAATTCCTGATCTAATGGGAACTCAAAAAATTTCTTTGTTTCAGCAAGATTATCTACACCAAGGGGTTCTCCGTGTGCTGAAGCTTTCCCTTGTTTTGCTGGACAACCATAGCCTATTTGAGTCTTTACAACAATTAATGAGGGTCTTTCCAAATCCCCTTTAGCTGTTTCAATGGCTTTTCCAATGGCATCTAAATCGTTACCATCTTCAACTGTGATTACTTGCCATCCATAGGCTTCAAAACGCTTCGCTACATCTTCTGTAAAAGCAATATCTGTACTGCCTTCAATGGTTATTTTATTTGAATCATATAAAGCAATGAATTTACCAAGCTTTAATGTACCTGCTAATGAAGCCGCCTCTGAAGTGATACCCTCCATCATACAGCCATCACCAACGATAGCATAGGTGTAATGATCCACAATCTTAAAATCATCTTTATTAAAATTAGCCGCTAGATTTGCTTCTGCCATAGCCATACCAACACCTGTTGCAAATCCTGCACCCAATGGTCCAGTTGTCGTATCTACACCTACAGTATGACCATACTCAGGATGTCCTGGCGTCTTACTTCCCCATTGTCTAAATGCTTTTAAATCATCAATGGTTAGTCCATATCCAAATAAGTGTAATAATGAGTACAGTAACATGGAACCATGTCCTGCTGATAAGATGAAGCGATCACGATTTATCCAATTAGGATCGCTTGGATTGTGTTTCATATGCTTGGCCCATAATTCATAAGCCATAGGTGCTGCTCCCATTGGCAGGCCAGGATGACCTGAATTGGCTTTCTGAACACCTTCTGCCGATAATAATCGAATGGCATTAATTGTTGTTGTATCAATTGTTCCCATCTACTAATTCCTCCTTCTATATTAAGAAAATCTTTTATTAACCATTTAATCTTAATGTGCTACTCACCCTAAAGAATTATACGATATCTTTAAAATAACCCTTTCACATAGCATTGTATCATATTTATGGATAATAGCAAGTCCAACATATAAAAACTAATAGCAACTTCTCATTCTTTTGCACTTAAGACAAACTTAATAAACATCACACGAGCCATTAGCAAAGGGAATATAGTAGATTTAGCGCTGACCGACTCGCCCCTCAAGGTAAGGCAAGCTAAATCTACTATATTCCCTTGCTTCTAGCCCTATGTTCGCTATTAACTACTCAACAACTTACCTCATCTGTACCCATCTAGCAATGAAAACCTATCTATACAACAGTTCCTTTACGATTTCTTCTCCATACGCTTCTCAAAATTACTCTTCAACTTATCATGTATCTTCTCATCAATATCTTTCATGGTGAAGTCTGTAAAAATCTCCACACCTTCTTCTATCTTACTAATAGCATATATATGGAACAAACCAGCTTTTACATCATCTAATATATCATCACCTAATATGATTTCATCCACATTATGTTTAGGGATAATTACCCCTTGTTCACCTGTTAGTCCCTTTGTTTTAAATAAATCATAACAGCCCCTAATCTTATCATTCACACCACCAATAGGCTGAACATTACCTAACTGATCAACAGAACCTGTAATGGCTAATCCTTGATCGAAGGGGATTTCTGATAAGCTTGATAAAATAGCATACAATTCAGCACAGGATGCACTATCACCATCAATAATATTGTAAACCTGTTCAAAACATAATTGGCAGTTAAGCATAAAAGGATACTCCTGGGCATAGCGATTTCCTATATAGCCCGATAAAATCCCAATGCCTTTATCAAAAATACTGCCACTAAGTTTGTTCTCTTTTTCAATATTAATAACGCCTAGTTTCCCCATGTAGGTGACAGCTGTAATACGAATAATACGTGCAATGGTACTCTCACTATAATCGGATAAAGCGATGCCATTAATCTGACCAACTTTTTTATCTTTACAGTCTATAATAAGTTTTCCTTTTTCATATAAGTCATTTAGATTTTCTTTTAACAGGGCAGAACGATTCTTTTGCTTATGGAGTGCCTGTTTAATCATGGTCGCATTGATCACACTTATATCCTCATGAATTGCACATAAATGGGCCTCTGAAATCAAATCAATCAGCACTGAAAATTTAGTTGTGAGTTTATTTCTATCTTCCGCAACGCGGGATGCATATTTTAACACTTCGTTTTTAGCATCACTTGTCAGCATATGATACCCATTTTTATGGCATACTTCATCAAAGTAATGATAATACCGACTGATAATCTTCTTGTTCTTTTCAACTTCTGTACGTAACTGTACGTGAAGTTTATACAGTTCTTTAAATTCGGAATCATAAGCATATAGTAAGCGGTAGATATTCTCATTACCTATTAAGATAACTTTTAAGTCTATGGGTATAGGTTCTGGTTTTATTGTTTTTATGGGCAAAGCACCTAATTGTTCTCTAATATTTTCGAATACCAACTTTTTACTATTAATCACTTTCTTTAAGGTTTCCCAAGTTAAAGCACTTTTAAGGATATTTTCCACGTTAATAATCAAATATCCCCCATTGGCGTTATGCAAAACACCTTTTTTTATCATGGTGTAATTGGTTGTATAGACACCCAATTCATTTTCGTATTCAATTTTCCCAAACATTTCATAATAAGATGGATTTTCACAGTAAATGATGGGAGAGGATTTTACACTTGAATTGTCGATAAATAGATTTACCTTATATTTTTCAAGATTACTGCCATCTTCATCATTCAGTAAATCTTTTAATGTATCGTGACTATCTGCTTCAGATAGGATCTCTCTTATATTATTAAATAAATGTTCTTTTAGCTCTTTCACATAAGCTATCACTTTTTTATTGGTTTCAAATTCATTTTCTAGTTTTTTAAAAATATCATCTATGATAATTCTAAGGATTTTATTCTGTAGTTTTAAAACTTTCGCTTCGGATATCTTTTTCAAGCGTTTCACTTGTTTCATGATATCTTCTGATTTATCTTCCATGATATTAAGATTTTCAATAATGGTTTCTTGCTCTTCCACTGTCAAATCATCGTATTTTTCTTCGCTTATTTTTTTACCATCCACAATAGGAATAAAATAGATTCCCTTATCCGTTATGTTGGTGGAAAAACCTAATTTCTTTGCGTCATCTTTCAGTTCTTCTAACTTGCTTTCCCCTTTTGTAAGAAATTCATCCTTCAGGCAAGATTCTACTTTTTTAAATTCAGCACTATCAAATTTGACATTAGATTGTAGGATGACATCTTTTATACAGTTTTCAAGAACACGCTTGAATTTTTTACCTTTACCTGCATCCAAACGCAAAACTTTGGGTTTATCAGCATGTTTAAAATTATATACATAACACCAATCATCAGGAGGATTATCCTTTTTACTTTTACTTTTTAGAAATTTTTTTAGAAATTCTACGGTGTTTAGTCCTTCACTTGCTGATAAATAAATATTATATCCTGCTCCATCTAATAAAAGGCCAAAATCCAATATTTCTCTTACTCTGCCATTCCCAACAAATATATCTTCTTCATCTTTATCGCTATCTGATTCCTCCAGAACAACTGACTTCAAATCCAATTCTTCATGGGAAAGTTCATAACATTCTTTCATTAAGCAGCTCCTCCCTATACCCTTTGCCCTTTATAGTTTCATATACTTTATCTTATACATAAAGAAGGTGTCTTGTTAATAAATTATTGAACTTTCCCCTGTTTACAACTGTTTTTTTATTGGACTTAGAAAGCATATGGTTGAGGCTTTTTTAGATGAACAACACCTTTCTTTTATGGGGTCAAAGTAGAACTTGCTTCATGATGTTATCTGTCATTTGCTTCAAATCTTTTTAGATATTCTCGAGGGGAAATACCTCTATGGGTTAAGAACGAGCGATTAAAGGATGAAATGCTAAAAAAACCGCTATCATAGGCTGCCTCTGTTATGGTCATACCATGAAGCATCTTATCGATACTCATGAATACCCTGCATTTATTCACATAATTTACAAAACTTAAGCCTGTGTAGCGTTTCATTAACCGATTAAATTGAGGGACGCTGTAGCCAGCAATGGATGCCACTTCTTGAACTGTTAGTTTGGATTTATAGTGTTCATCAATGTATTGAAAAGCTTTTTCAAGGGCAAGCTTAGACTTTTTCGTCATACCATTTCCTTTATAGTTTTCATCCACTGGATATGCAGCTATCAGGTAGGCGAATAATTGATGGCACTCCGATTGCAGCATACATCTGGAAACCAATTGTTCCTGCTCTGAAGATGCTTCTTGTATAAGGGACATGATGTTTTTAAGCATGGAAATTAGATGCTCATGCTGGCTTCTTATTGGCCTTGGTACATCTAATTTACCACTTAACATCTCCATGAGCTTTTTTTTATCATCATTGGGTCCTGCTATGAGTGCTTCTGCATTTAACTGAAAAACGTTAATCTTTGCTGTGTGTTGAGGTTCTGCATAGGTGGCATGAATTTGGTTCATACCAATAAAAACAATATCACCTTCTGTTATTTTAAAGCTTTGGTCTTCCACATATTGAAGGGCTTCACCTTTTTCCACATGAAGTATTTCAATAAGCTCATGCCAATGAGGGTGTACCGTCATGCCTGCTACTGTCCCATCATTACATAACGTATAGATAAAGTCCTCACTATTAAATTGATTGGTTTCATAATAAGCTTTCATGGCTACTCCTTTTTGATAAAATATGCATAGTTTCTGATTATAAATAAGTACCAATTTTATAAAGCTGATTTTATAATAAGTGTAACATAACTCGAAAAGGAGAATCAAGAAAATGATTAAATATGACCCCTCATTCAGTAAGAAAGAAACAATTTTATCTGTCACACAATCTAGGGAGCCAGATTTTAAAAATTTGATAAAAATCCTTAACCATGAAAGACCTAATCGTCCTACTTTGTTTGAGTTCTTTATGAATGATGAGCTGTATAAGGATATCGTTCCCAATGAACATATTCATCAACATAACTTTCATGAAAGATGCCTTTATCTCACGAAGGTTTTTCGACGACTGGGTTATGATTACGTGAACATATCTCCTCATTGGGACTTTCATTTCCCAACAGGCAACCATCACCATCTAGAATCCTTGTCCCTCAATGAGCAATCCATGATTGAGGATGATGCTTCTTTTAGAAATTATCCATGGCCTGATGCCAATACCATTGACTATTCCTATTTGACAGTGTTAGGAGAAAGCATACCAAAAGGCATGAAAGCCATTGTCTACTCTCCTGGAGGTGTCCTAGAAATAACCACTGCCCTTGTGGGATATGACCGTATGTGTTTTATGTTGTTTGATAACCCAAAACTGCTGCAAGCTATTGTGGATAAAATAGGTTCTATTTTATATGATTATTACCAGAACTGTTTAGCGTATGATGTGGTAGGTGCTTGTATCGTTAATGATGATTGGGGATTTGTTACCCAGACCATGATTTCTCCAAATGACATTAGACAATATATTCTTCCTTGGCATAAAAAATTCGTTGCACTTACTCACGCAAAAGGAAGAAAAGCTATTATGCACTCATGTGGTAATCTATGGGGTGTTATGGACGATATCATTCACGATATCCAATTTGATGGAAAACATTCCTATGAAGATAATATCACACCTGTTGAAGCCTCTTATAAAAAACTCCAAGGCTCCATAGCCGTTCTAGGAGGTATCGATATGGATTTTATTTGCAGGAAAACACCACAGATGGTCTATGAACGTTCTAGAAAAATGCTTGAACTTAGCCATGAAAAAGGAGGCTACGCCTTAGGCACAGGTAACAGCGTCCCCTCCTATGTGCCAAAAGAAAACTATTATGCCATGATTGCTGCCGCTCTCATGGATTGATTAGAAAGTTAAATGGAAAGTGTCCTGAAAGACAAGAAGATGCTGTCTCATGAAAACAGTCATTATCGGTTCTTAGGTATCCAAATTTACCTATTTACCAAGACAATGACATGTATTTTCTCATGAGACAGCATCTTTTATCTCAGGCGTTTCCACATAATAATCGCATCTTCTTTTGGCTTATCATAAAAACTTAATCTTAGACCGGCTTTTACAAATCCTAAGCCCTCATACAATGAAATAGCAATCTTATTGCTTCTACGTACTTCTAAAGTAAAAGCTCTCAGCCCTTTTCCTTTTCCTTCCTCAATAAGTGTTTCTGTGACTTTTTTCCCAAAACCTCTTCCCCTAAAACCTTTTTTTACTGCAATATTGGTGATATGGCCTTCTCCTACAATGGACCATAAACCGCCATAAGCAAGAATTTCTCCCTCTTCTTCAATCACCACATACAGTGAATGTTTATTGCCTTCCAGTTCTTCTCGGAAGGATGCTTCTGACCAAGGTGTCGTAAAGGTACTTACTTCGATGGCATGAACCTGTTTGATGTCGGCTAATTCCATTTCTCTTACTAGGTACATGAATGCTGTTTCCTTTCATATTCACGCTCTGCCTGAGATTTTCTAAGATAGATCGGTGCAAAATGCATGTAACTCTCACCTTTTCCCTCTTTTGCATAATTCATGCCTAAGGCAGCAACTGAAGCAGCTCTTTGTATATTATTATTTAATGGCGCTAGTACATATTCTTCCTTTGCAAAATTATTTTGTATCTTCTCTATATGAGGTGCTACACCATCACCTAGAAAAATAACCTGTTCCTGTCGATCTTTAATGGTATTGAATATGGTTTCAATGGGTACAACGGTGGATGGTAATATCTGTGTAAACTGATGATGTTCATATTTGTATAATGCCGTATATACCTGATTTCTTCTTGCATCCATCATGGGGCAAATCAGTTGATCTGTAGGTCCCATATTATAAGCCAATGCATCTAATGTTCCCACGGGTACAATGGGGATGTCCAAAGCATGTGCTAAGCCTTTTGCAGTAGCAACACCTATACGAAGCCCCGTAAAGGACCCTGGACCATTTGCAATGGCAATAGCATCTAATTCTTTTAGATCAAGTTCAATTAATTGACTGACTGCTTCAATCATTGGCATCAAGGTCTGAGAATGGGTTTTCTTATGATTACTTGTATATTCACAGATTAAGCGGTCATCTTCTGCTATGGCAATGGATGCCACAATAGCCGAACTTTCAATGGCTAATAATTTCATGTTAGTTTCCTCCATTAAGAAGGGTTATACGACGATAATCCAACCCTTTTTCTAAATCCTTTTCAATGGTAATCCATGTTGTTTCTTCGGGCATGATGTCTGCAATGCGATTGGCCCATTCAACAAGACATACGCCATGATTATAAAAATATTCTTCATAGCCAATTTCATACATTTCTTCGGCATCTTCTATACGATACACATCAAAATGGTAGAAAGGCAATCGTCCATCATGATATTCATTAACAATGGTAAAGGTTGGACTGGTGACATGTTCTAAGATGCCTAAACCACTGGCGAACCCCTTGGTGAAAACAGTTTTACCCACACCCAGGTCACCTATTAAAGCATACAAACCGCCAGCTTTAGCTTCTTCACCAAGCTTTTGCCCTATATCTTCTGTATCCTTCGTTGTATATGTTTCATAAATCAATGATATCTTCCCTTCATGCTTATCTTCTTCGTCACTTAGCATCTATTGATGAATCTTCTATGGTACGATCCGCTTTTTCTTTTTTAAATTTTACACGGGATGGCTTCATTTTATCTGATACAATCTTTCGGATATATAAAATATCCTCTTGATCCTCAATGAGACGTTTAGGTATAATAAACGATTGGTCTTTTGCCACGTAAAATAATAGCTGCCATTTTGTTTCCGTCACTTTATAGAGATTTTCCCATCTAAATTCTATCCATTCTCCAGCCTGTAATACACTCAATGCTTCTGCATCCATTTTATAGGCAATGGGATCTTGAAAAACAGGTATAGTGGCTACTTGCTTTTTGGACTGTAAGAACAGCATGATGGGTGTTATGACGAGATAGATCATCGCTCCAAATAATAATACCATGGTCATCAGTAAATCATTCCACCCAAAAGAAAATGGAAAGATAGCTAAACAGATGATACTAAAAGCGAGAGACAGCTTGCCGCTTAATTTCCCATAGACATGACTTGCCATAAATATAAACATATCTTTATCACTAATTTTTATGTTAAGGGTAACTTCTTTATTTTTTTCAGCCATAATGTTCCTCCAATACTTAAGATATCTTTGAATGGTATTATAGCATTTTTGTCGAAATATATCCAGTAGATAAGCATAAAAATAGGGTTATCGTTTATAGATAACCCCCCAGTTTTAATAAAATTTAGGTAGAATTTGCTTAAATGCCTTAATGGCTATATAACCTACTAAAGTTATGATAACGCCTTTAACAATATTAAAAGGTCCATACAATTTAATAATCATATCCATTTTTTCTGCATGCATATTGATCCCTGTATATACTGGAATAAGGATAAAATAATTAGCCAAACTTGCAAAGAGTGTCATGCTTGTGATACCTGCTAAACTTCCCAGTATAAACCGCTTCAGATTATTGACACGAAAGATTAAGCAAAAGGGTAACACATAAGCGATGCCTACTATTATATTGGCTAATTCACCAATACCACCTGTCCCTGAGTTAAACAAGACAAATCGTAACGCATTTTTTATAATTTCAATGAATACCGCAGCAAGAGGACCTAACATGATGCCGCCTAATATAGCAACAATATCACTAAAATCAATCTCTAAGAAAGGTGGAAAATAAGGTATGGGAAATTCAATTAAAAAGATGACGTAAGCAATAGCTGATAAAAAAGCAATTTTAACTAAGTGAATGGTATCAATCTTTCTTTTTTGATGCAAACCTTGAAACTTATGAACTTTTTCCATTTTATTGATTCTCCTTTTCATGGTGATAGGACCTTTAAGTCCTATACGTGACATAATAAGTAGAAAGGAAATTCATTATCCGTTCAGGTTGCTTTTATTTTAGCAGGATACACAAGCATTTATCCTATACTTATGAACATAAAAAACACCTTGAAGTTATCGTCTTCAAGGTGCATATCATCATGCATAAAATACATTTCTTCTCTCATCCAGACTATACTGTCGGTCTTGGAATTACACCAAGTCAGCCGTTAGGCTCGCGGACTATAACCGCCGGTCGGGAATTTCACCCTGCCCTGAAGAATTTCCGATCTTAAGTTGTAAGTTACTTCTTAATGTTATTATATGAGATTGTTTAACAATTGTCAATGTAATTTTTCATTCTTTTAATAATCAACAAGCATTAAGTTAAGGGTTATATTAAGATACAATTTATTTAATTAATGAAGTTTAGTCTTTATACCATCGCTCTTGAGATTTATATAAGCGTGCATATTCACCTTCGTTTGTCAATAACTCTGCATGTGTCCCTTGTTCAACTAGTTTACCCTGTTTCATAACTAATATTCTGTCAGCCAGCTTTATGGAGCCAAGCCGATGTGTAACAATAATAGCTGTCTTGTTCTTTGAAATTTTCGCAAACTGATTATAGATCCTTGTTTCTTCAATGGGGTCAATAGCTGCTGTAGGTTCATCAAGTACGATGATACGATGCTTACGATAATAACTTCGTGCAATAGCAATACGTTGCCATTGACCACCAGATATATCAACGCCATCAAACTCTCTTGATAGCATGGTATTATACCCATCGATAAATTGACTATCGTTTTTATCTAATCCTGCTTGGACACATATTTTATCTAACCCTGAGTCATCTTTACTGATATCAATATGACTAATGCAAATATTATCACCCAAGGTCATTTGATAGCATTGAAATTTTTGAAACACTGCAGATATATTTTTGAACAATGACCTACCTGAAATTTCTTTCGTATTAATTTTTCCATACAGTACATCCCCTTCATCAGGTACATATAAGCCAGTAATCAGACGTATTAAAGTTGATTTACCTGACCCGTTTTCCCCAACTACTGCTACGGTTTCACCATTTTTGATATGGAATGATATGGACTTTACTGCCCTAAGATTTGCATTGGGATATGTAAAAGATACATCCCTTAAAGATATGTCCATATTTTTTGGAACCTGTACATCCATCCCATTATTTTCTGGTATTTGTAAAAAATTTAGATAATGTTGTACCCTTCCGAAACTGCTGGCCACATCCCCCAGATTATAACATATCCACCTGGTCATTAGATGAAACATAGCATCAACAGAAGCAAATATGGCCACAAACGCACCAACACTTATATGACCATTCAGCAACGCATTAAGTAACAAAAGCAAGATGCCAATATGCCCCCCAAGGGACAGCATCTGCACACCCAATTGTGCTAGATCTGATTTTACTACGGCGTGGAACCTGATTTTATTTAGAATAGATAAAGTATCTTTATATTGTTTTCTAAAAAACATAAAAGCTCCCAAAAGACGGGTTTCTTTAAAATATGCTCTTCCAGTCATACAGTTTTCGTAATAATCAAACTCCCTGCGTAAAGGGGCTGATTTATCCTCTGCTTTCGTAAAAAATTTGGTGCGTAAAATTTGTGTTAGTAATACCGGTATAAAAATTAATAGGAGAGAAATGATTAGAATCGGTTTAACTCTAAATAGATAAGCCGACATAATTATAAAGTAAACAGCAAAAAAGGTAATACTCCCTATAATCCTCTCGGTAAACTGTACTGATTCGCTTTTCCCTTTGAACGCTTTATTCATATGATTAAGCATTTTAGTGTCTTCAAAACATATTGGTGGGAGTTTATTGATTTTCTCATGTAGCTCAAGTGAAAAAACCCCTTCTGCTCTGTTGTAATACATTTTCCGAGTAAATTGGACAATGCCAGCAATTATAGAGCTACCAATCTGTACGAAACCTAAGATGATTAAACCTGTAATAGCAGCTGATAGTGGCCTTTGCCCCATAGCGTAATTTTCTACTCTATCAAAAAACAACTGCATTGAAGGCGCTAACAATCCAATGAAAATCCCATGTGCTACACTTAAGGTCTGTAATACAATAAACATTGGAAGGGAAACGCGTGCATATCTTGGAAGCATTTTTATAAATATCTTGACCACATTAACTTTTTTCACGCGTACCACCCCCTTTGAGACTCAAACATCTCAGCATAGATGCCACCTTTATTGAGAAGTTCTTCATGTGTGCCATGCTCGGTTACATGACCATCAGCGATAACAAAAATCTCGTCAGCAATGCGAGCTGCACCTAAACGATGGGTGATGAAGATAGTTGATTTATCTTTACTTATCTTATCAAATAATTCGTATATCTCACTTTCTGCAACAGGATCAAGAGCAGCAGTGGGCTCGTCAAGAATATGTACTGTAGAGCGACTTATAAGCGAGCGAGCGATGGCTACTCTCTGCCATTCTCCCCCTGACAAGTCTACGCCTCTGTCTTTTATCCTCCCTAATGGTGTATTTAATCCTTCTGGTAATTTGGATATGACATCATTAAGTCCTAGGATATTTATAACATCCATTATCTTTTGAATTGATACACCTTGGATATTTCCTATCCCTATACTGTCCTTTATGGAAATCTGATATTTAGCAAAATCTTGATAAACAATTGAAAACAATGCTTTCAATTCTCCTTGTGAAAAATCACGTAAATTTTTACCATCAATGAGAATATCTCCTGTGTAGTTATCGTATAAACCGACTAAGAGTTTTATAAGTGTGGACTTTCCTGCTCCATTAACGCCAACAAATGCATAATGCTTTTTAGCAAATAGCTTAAGATTAAGATTTTTAAGAATGACCAAATCCGTACCAGGGTAAGCAAATGATACATTACTAAATTCAATACATTTGGGTTCTTGAACATTATCGGAAGGCAAATCAAATGCCCCTAGAGTTTCAGAGAGATTGCTAAAGGCAGATAAATCATGCATGTATTCATGACTTTTTGCTAAATTGCTTGTCGTGTTTATCAATTCCAATGACATCATACGTACTAATCCAAATGCTGCCGAGATAATGCTGGTAAACATACCAATGGTGATTTCACCCGAAGCCAATGGAGAAATAAGCACCCCCGCAATAAAGATAGAAACCACCGTCGTTATGATACCGGAACCTCTCATTTTCACAAAATAATGACGTTGGGTTATAAAATCTATGTTATAGGCCTTAAAGTATTTTTCCTTATATCGCTTATTAATCTCTGCAGAATAGTCAAACAACGCCCGTTCTTCCACATTTTCTCGTCCAGACAATAGATCTTGAAGATAGTCGGCTCTACGTGTATGTTTTTTAGCTTCTATAGAAGCTTTATAATTTGCTTTACCGCTTCTGATAGCCAGCCAAAATAACGGAATTGAAAATGTCACTATCAATAATGCCGCCCACCAGACTTGAACAACCAATATAGTTAAAACGGAGCCTATACGGATAAAAATCTTACCTATATCTGTCAAGTTATCAAAACCACTATTAAGCCATTCAGTGGTGTTTTTTCCCACGCGCTCAATTAACTCCCATGTGTCGTTATATTCCACATGATAGTATTCTAATTTAGCACGTTTTTCGGCAACAGCGGTACGAAAAGTCTCTGTTAACTTTATGCTCAACTTTTCACGTACTAAACCAGTAAGTGCCATTAAATATTCATAAGAAATTAAAAGTATAATAGAAATTATGGGTAAAGCGATTTGGCTTTTTTCAGCTTGCCCGTTGTAGACTTTGATAGAGGTATCAATGAAACTTGCAGTCGCCAATACTTGTAGAGATGGTATCATAGCATGTATTATTTTATCAAATAACACACGTAAAATTACCAATCCAGGCGAAATTGAAAAAGGTATCTTGATGAAATCCCACATTTTGTATTCACGGTTCTCTATTTTCATTATTTTACCTCATTTTCAGTAAGATATTAATAGCAACCTATTTTAATCATTAATCAAGCTAAAGAAAAAGTAATTTCTAATCACTGCAAAAATCGTGATTACTCTTTTTAAAAAAAGTTCTCACGATTTTCCTTCCATTTGTCAAAAGTATATATAATTGTTTAACAATTGTCAATGCTATTTTTTCTCACTTTATTGATAGGTTCTTCTTCGGCGTTCCCTCTGATTTGCTTCAATAAACAAGCTGTTACACAAGGTTATGATAAGTGATAACAATGCAGCAAACCAGAATCCTTGGATTTGGATTCCTCCTACCAACCAATCCATGAGCATAATCATCCATGCACTGATGACAAAACTAAATAAACCGAAGGTAATAATATTGACAGGGAGGGTGACTAACCATAGTAAGGGTTTAATCAACATGTTAATAATGATGAGTACCAAACCAGCTAAAAAAGCCGTAGATGGCTGGTCAATATTGATTTGATCAAAGACACTAGCACTTCCATAAAGTACTAAAACAATGATGATATACTTATACATGACTTTACTCATAACGCTCTCCTTTATAATGCATGATGATGGGTTCCATCGTTTTCAATCCTCGTATTTTTGTTAAGTTTGATATATTGCTCTCGCATAAGCGACTTTCTGTATTCAATAATGCTGGGTTTTGTTTCAAAGGACCCAAGAAAATTATAAAATGATGAATCTTTTGTAAACATATAATCACTCCCTCTATTTCTATTATGTCAGTTCATATGTAGATGCTATACATCTGACACATCCTCTATGCAAATATTCTTGCAAGTGCATTTACCAAATACTAATCTTAATAACGTCTTTACCGGATTGGAGATCCACTAAGTCAAAAGGTTCACAGTATTTTACACTGTAGACAGCACCTATCATTTTTCTTATCATCTTGATGGTATCTTTTATGGGATACGCCTTATGATGGATGGTTATTATTCTTCTTGGAGCAAAGACCTCTATAATGGATAAGAGATCTTCTAAATAATCGAATAACTGTAAGCCAATAAATAAGGGTAATGGAATGGTAAACCTGACCTTACCAGAGTGTATCTTTATTTTGATCAGATGTCGACTATTCCACATACACTTTTACCTGTGTTATACCATCTTCATCATCATTTGTTTCAATATCCACAAGTGTTGTATCATCAAGAACTCCTGACTCTAGGGCTTCAATAATTTTACCTAATTGCATCTTATTAAAATTAATACCTTTTTCATCCAAATCTTCTTGCACATCATCTGGAATAAAGTTATTCAAGTGGGGTAATACGCCGCCAACTGCTTTTACTAATTTCATGGGAATATTCACATTGACTTTGGTATCACCTTTTTCAGTAAGTACTCTAACTTTCAAATATTTAAACTCTCGAGACCCTTGAGATTCCATTGTTGTTTCAAGTTCCTCAACTTCTTCTACTTCTGGCTCAACGTTTCTTAAAGCTTCCAATAACTTCATCCCATCTTCTGCTGTTATTTGCCCCTTTTCAATCATATCTAATATCTTTCTTTCTTCACTCATTCTGACACAACCTTTCCTTATCTCCATATTTTATTAATGATTCCCAGTCTACTTATAATTTTAGTTCCTTAATGGCATTCATGGCTTCTTCCATGGTTAAACGTCCTTCTGAAAGATTATCAAGGATTTCTTCCTTTGCAACTTTTAAATCCGCCATGGCTTCTTTTAGTTCTGCCATGGCTTCTTCTTTCATGGCTCTCATTTCTTCACGTCTTGTTCGCTTCTTGGCTTCATCTTGTAACCCAAGAGACTTAATCACACTATCCAATTTGCTTCTTACCGTGGGATAAGATATGCCTAATGTTTTTTCAACATCTTTAATATTCCCTCGACACATAATAAATGTGTTAATGAAGTCAAGTTCATCTTTTGGTAATCGGCAATAAGGACAAGGTTTGAATTCACCCTCTATTGCCGTCGTACATTTCGGACAATTCAACTTAGTTATGGCTAATTTCTCGCCACATACAGGACATTTTCCCGGGGCTTTGTATTTCATTCTGTCACCTTCCTTTAAAACAATTCATTATCTTATATTAATAATATATACTATCTCATTAATTTTGTCAATATATATTTTAACTTTTTTAATATACGTATTAATATTATTAATTTCCTCATTAATATTATTAATATATCCTATTTGTGGTTAGACTATACGGACTAACTGTTTCATGTTGCATCCGTGATACTGGCAATCCTATTAAGAGCCATCCATTTTCGATTATTCAGCCATCATAACTATACAACGTATAACCAGCCCATACTGTCCTCATGTGGTTAGAAATTTAAAAGTCAACTTGGCTTAAGAATGGAAAAGGACTATCCCATCATTTAATGAAATAATCCTCTCTATCCTATGCTTTCATGGAAAGCCCTATTCTCTTTTTCTTTACATCAATATTGATAACTTTCACATCCACGATATCGCCAACTGCAACGACTTCCAAGGGATGCTTGATATACTTATCCGCCATTTGAGATATATGCACCAGTCCATCTTGGTGTACACCTATATCAACAAAAGCCCCAAAATCAATCACATTTCTAACGGTACCTTTTAGGATCATACCTTCTTGTAGGTCTTCCATTTCCAAAACATCTGTCCTAAGAATGGGTTTTGGCATTTCTTCACGAGGGTCACGACCTGGTTTTTCAAGCTCTTTCATGATGTCTTCTAATGTGGGAACACCTACACCTAGGTTTTCAGCCATGGCCTCAACACTTTGTATCTTACTCTTCATCCCTTTAACGCTATTGTCTTTTATGTCTGTAACGTCATACCCTAGTTCTTCCATTAACCGCATACTGGCCTTATAGGATTCTGGATGAACACCTGTGTTATCAAGGGGATTATCACCATTAATAATCCTTAAGAACCCGGCACATTGCTCATAAGCCTTTGGTCCAAGTTTAGCGACCTTCAACAGTTGTTTACGGTTAGCAAATTTACCTTCTGTCTCTCGATGATTGACAATATTTTTAGCGATGGTCTTGTTAATACCTGATATATATTGTAGTAAGGATGGTGACGCTGTATTCAGGTCAACACCTACTTTATTGACACAATCTTCCACAACACCCGATAAAGTCTCTCCAAGTCGTTTTTGATTCATATCGTGTTGGTATTGCCCTACACCGATGGATTTGGGGTCAATTTTAACCAACTCCGCTAACGGGTCTTGCAAGCGTCTACCAATGGATACAGCACTTCTTAAGGCAACATCAAAGGTTGGAAATTCTTCTGTTCCAAGTTTGGATGCCGAATAAACAGACGCTCCTGCTTCATTAACAATGATGTAATGAATGGTTTGATTCATCTCTTTTAACATGTCAACAACAAATAACTCCGATTCTCTTGACGCTGTTCCATTACCTATGGCTATAATGTCCACCTTGTATGTCTCAATCAACGCCTTTAATTTTGCTTTCGCTTCAGCCACTTTACTGACAGGCGGCGTTGGGTATATCACCGTCGTATCCAGAACTTTCCCTGTGCCATCAATGACAGCAATCTTACACCCTGTACGAAAGGCTGGATCAAGGGCTAACACCACTTTACCCATAATAGGAGGCTGCATAAGCAGTTGTACCAGATTCGTTCCAAAAACCTTGATAGCACCTTCTTCGGCATTTTCTGTTAAATCATTGCGAATTTCTCGCTCAATAGCTGGTCCAATGAGACGCTTGTAACTGTCTTCAATAACTTCTTCTAACACACCTGTTGTATAAGGGTTTTCCTCACGTACAGTTCTACTTCTAAGATAGCGACTAATGTCATCTGTCGGTGCTTCAATCTTCACCACTAGGATTTTTTCTTTTTCACCACGATTAATGGCTAGAATACGGTGAGGTGCGATTTTTTTAATCTCTTCATCATAATCATAATACATCTCATAGACAGATTCTACTGCCGCATCTTTGGCTTTTACGATGAGTTTACCTTTCGTAAAGGTTCTTCGTCTAATTTCTTTTCGATAATCTGCTTCATCGGATATCATTTCTGCTAATATATCTTTTGCTCCATGAATAGCGTCTTCTGCTGTCTTCACTTCTTTTTCCTCATTGATATACTTAGCAGCTACAAGGTCAAGGGGCTCTGTTAGATTCTGCATCCATATAAGGGTAGCCAAGGGTTCTAATCCCTTTTCTTTTGCTATGGTAGCTCTTGTTCTGCGTTTAGGTCGATAAGGCCTATACAAATCATCCACTTCAACCAATGTCTTAGCCGATAAAATCGATGTTTTCAAAGCATCTGTTAATTTGCCTTGTTCATCAATACTTGCAATGACCTGTTCTTTTTTAGCTTCCAGATTACGCATGTACACTAATCTGTCATTGAAATCACGAAGCACTTCATCACTCAGCGACCCTGTCATTTCTTTCCGATATCTTGCAATAAAAGGAATGGTATTCCCTTCATCAATTAACTTCACAGTAGCTTCCACCTGCCACCCCTTAATACCAAGTTCCTTTTCCAGTGCTTTTAATATATCCATCTTTTGTTAACTCCTTTACTCGTAAACTAATTACTATTATATAATAATTGGATATGGGGTACAAGGCATTTATATGAACCTATGGACGAACCTGCATGTGTGATGATTCATTCTACATCATAAACCGATTGAATGCTTCACTATTTTGGAAGATTATTTGGGAACTATCCTTTAATCGCTCCTGCTGTCATACCTTCTACAATCTGGCGTTGCGCTAATAAATAGAAGATTAAGACTGGCATAATAATCAAAACAATGACAGCACACATTAACCCATAGTCCGTGCCGTATTGACTGCTAATCTCTGTCAATAACACATTAATGGGCATTTTGGCTTTTGTACGCATGATAATAAGTGAGGTAAAGAGATCGTTATAGGACCATAAGAACGTAAATATGGCTGTTGTAGCAAATGCAGGCTTACTGATGGGCACAATGATTTTTTGGAAAATATGCCAGATGTTGCAGCCTTCCATCACACCTGCTTCTTCTAATTCTTTTGGTATATTTTCCATGAAACTGCTGATGACCAGAATGGTAAAGGGTAGATTACCTGCTATCTGAGGCAAAATAACACCAACGTGTTGATCAATGAGTTTCAATCGACTCATCATTTCAAACACGGGTAAAATGGTAGCAAATACAGGTATCAATAGGCTTCCCATGACAAGGGTCCTCACCAGTTTGTTCCCTTTGAACACATGTCGGGCAAGGGCATAAGCTGCCAAAGCACCGAAGAAGATAACGGCACCTACCACAACACCGGATATGATCAAACTATTACCATAGCCTCTTAATATATTCAGTCGTATCATAGCCTTTCCAAAGTTATCTAAAAACAAAGATGTGGGTAATGAAAAGGAACTTTTTATCACATCGTTAGAGGTTTTTAGACTGTTTTGGAAAATCCACACCATTGGATAGATGGTCGTTAGTGAAAATAAGGACAGAATGATATAACTGACAATTTTTCTTCTCTTTTTTATGTTTACATCCACGTTTTGTTCATCCTTTCTCCTAGCACCTGTCTGCTTGACAATCCTTACTGCTTAATAGGTGATATCTTCTTTTTTAAAAACTTTGTTGACAAGGAGCGAAATGGATAAACCCAACACAACAATCAGCACAGATATGGCTGCACCATAACCAAATCGATTATCAATGAAAGCTTTTTGATACATGTATAAACCAAGAATTTGAGATTGATTAAGGGGACCACCTTCCGTAATCACTAAAGCCATATCGAATACTTTGAGGGTTCCTGTAATGGCTAGAATAAAACAGGTAATGATTTGGTTTTTAATTAAAGGCAATGTGATATAGATGGTCTTGGAAAAACCGTTGATACCATCCAGATAAGCAGATTCATAGAGATATCTTGGTATTTGCTTGATGGCCGTTAATACAATCACAAAATAAAAACCGATGTACTGCCATACGGTTGGTAACGCAATCATTCTGAGTGCCGATTTGGTGGTAATCCAAATGGTGGATTCTAAGTGAAGCCAAGGTATCCATTTGTTCAGCATGAGGATGATACTGTTGAATAAACCACCATCATAAGTATAAAAAAGCTTAAACATCATACCAATGGCTGTTGCTGATATGACAATGGGAAAGAAGTACACGGTTCTAAAAAATTTACTGCCTCGTTTAATACCATCCACCAATATAGCTAATACAATACCAAAACCCACTTGAAACACACAGACATAAAACATAAGCTTAAAGGTATTGATAAAAGCGATATGAATGGTAGCGTCTTGTATGAGTCTTTTATAATTGTCAACACCTACAAAAATAGATTCTATAAAACCATCGGTTTTATAAAAGCTTTTTACAAAACTCATGATGAAAGGGTAAAATAAAAACACTGTCATAAATAACAATGCAGGCATTAAAAACAAAGCAATGGACATTAATTTTCCTATATTTTTTCGCGTTGAAATGATGATTCACCTACTTCTGCTCGATTTATTTCATATGGGTAGCGTTAAGAGGCTATTTAGCTTTACCAGCCTCTACGCTACATCATGTGATGAGGGCAATGCCCTTTCTTACCTACTACTTTATTGATTGAGATTTTTAACTTCTTTTAGCACCTCTTCAGGTGTCCTCTGCCCTTCTACAATATAAGGAACACCGTCTTTGACGATATAGTTAAAGGCTTCTGGTGTTAACCTTGAATCAATTGGCATATTCAGGGTCTTTGCCTTAGCTGCCATTTGATGCCCTTCTGTAGCAAGAGCTGGTAACCCCTCCACTTGAACATTAGCAGATGGTGTACCACCATTGGCTGTTGCTATGGCTTTGATTTGGTCTGCTGATGTAAGGAATTCCACCAAGTCCACTACCGCTTTTTGCTTGGTTTCATCATCATAAGCTTTTCGGCTAATGTAATAACCTGTGGAGTATCCTGCAACAATGGATGTAGCATCCATTTTTCCATCAGGTGCTACGGGCATTGGCATAACCGTCATTTTGTCTTTTAAAGCATCTTCACATCCACCAATAAACCAAGAACCTTCAAGAATCATGGCTGCCTTTTCTTGTTTAAACAAGTTTTGTGCCAACTCAATATCCATGGTTAAGGCGTCCGCTGCAAATGCTTTCTTTTCATAGAGGTCTTTCATGTTATTCAATCCTTGTATCCAATCTTGTGGAAGATCACCATCTAAGACATCCTTATGACCTTCTGCTCCAGCTTGGGATAAGATAAAATGCTCAATCATATAATGGGATTGGGCGATAGGGCCTGCAAATGGCACAATGTCATTGGCACGGAAAACGTCTACTGCCTTTAGTAAATGCTCCCAAGTGGTGGGTAATGCTAGATTATGTTGTTCAAATAGAGCTTTATTTACAAATAACCCTTCATAAAATCCCGTCATTGGTAACGCATAAATTTTGTTATCTTCCTCACGCATGGATTCTTTGACACCATCTGTAATAGCTTTACCAACATTTGGGTATTTGGTCCATATCTCTTCATAAGGCATCACTTTTCCAGCATTGATAATACCTACTGCATCTGCTCCTGTGAAGAAGAACGTCACATCCGGTTCATTACCCGTTGCAAAATCTGTCTTTACTTTTGTTCTAAATTCATCACCAACAGCGGTCATGGATTCATTTTTAATAGTTACATTTGGATATTGGTCCATGTAGTCTTTCAGCGACTGTTCAAATACTTCTGTGGAAGGGTCTGTCCCTCCGAACATGGTGACAATCCTTAATTCTACTTTGCTTGTGCTTTCTTTATCTGTATTATCCCCCGTTTTTTTTGAATCGGTCTGTTTCTCATTACTTCCACACCCAACAACCATGGTCATCACCATGATGACGATGATAAAAATACTTAAAACCCTCCATTGTTTCTTCATGCAATGGCCCTCCTTTTAGTTCTTTTTTATCGGCATTTCTTAACACATATATATGTTATCATGCATTATAGACAATTTGAAGTAGTCTATCTTGGTCTTTATTGTATAATATTGTTCAATATAACATAATATGCAATATGTTCTATCTCCACAAGGATAGGATATGTTAACAACAATCGTTCCAATAGTAAAGGGGAATATTCCACTGGTTATTTTCATCATACCTTGTGTATGCATGTCATGGGCATTTATTATAAAAAGCCATCACTCAAAGCTTATTAATTGTTTTGCATGACTTTGAGTGATGGCCTTAGCAGCTACTGCTGCCAATTTTGATCCCGATATTGTTTTGGTGTAAGTCCGACGTGTTTTTTAAACGTTCTTGAAAAATAAGGTGTGTCCACATAGCCTACTTTTTCTGTAATTTCATATATTTTATCATGGGTGTTGATGAGCAGTTTTTTTGCATGTTGTATCCGTACTTCATTGAGTAACTCTACAAAACTGCTGCCTACTTCTTTTCTAAGTATTTTACATAAGTACCAAGAGCTGATATATAAGTGGTCAGCCACTGTCTGAAGGTCCAATTTATGGTGGTGCTGATCTTTGATAAACTGAATGGCTTGACCTGTCAGGTATTTATTCTTATCCTCTTTATGTCCTTTATCTTCAGGGGGTATTTCTTCATGATTGATCATGTTATATTTATGTAGTTTTTTCCTCAGCACTTCAATGTCTTTTACTTTTTCCCGTTCTTCGTCCATTTGATTAATGGCTTCCAATACAGCAGATTTAATATCTTCAATGTTGGTTGGTTTGAGTAGAAATTTTACAACCCCTAGATTAACAGCTTCTCTAGCATATTCAAATTCCCTAAACCCCGTTAGCAGGACGAATTTCACATCTTTCTTCAATGCTTTTATTTGGCGTATCATCTCAAGGCCTGAGAGTTTTGGCATTCTAATGTCCGAAATAACAATATCTGGTTTTAGCTGTCTACATTGATCAAGTCCATCCTGGCCATCTACTGCTACACCTATAATGTCACAATCAATCTCTGACCAGGGTACTAATTTTTTTAAACCTTCCACAATGGTTTCTTCATCGTCAATAAGTAATATGCGATACATGTTTAGCCACCTTTCTGTTCCACCATGGCTAATGGCAGGATAAGTGTCACCTTCGTGCCTTTGTTTTCTTCACTATCAATGGTTACATAAGCCTGATTACCATATATTAATCTTAATCGACGGCTCACATTGACTAGACCAATGGATTGACCACCTTTTTCATCTTCTTGATTTTGCTGCTCTTTTAACTGATGCCTTATGAAAGATAGTTTCTCAGCATTCATACCATTGCCATCGTCTTCCACACAAATGATAAGCTGCTCATCCTGAGCGTATATGTGCAATGAAACACGACCTCTGCCTATGGGCTCTATACCATGATTAATGGCATTTTCCATTAAAGGCTGTATGATAAGTTTGGGTAATTGTACAGATAATACGGAAGGGTCAATCTGCTTATCATAGATAATTTTTTTATGATAACGCTTCTGTATAAGATACATGTAATGATTCATGTGGTCAATCTCATCTGCCACTTGAATGAATTTTTCTCCAGTACGGTTCATATTGGCATCCATCAGCTTGGATAAAGCTTGAATCATCTCTGCTATATCTTGTTGACCGCTTAATTGGGCCTTCCAATTAATGGTTTCTAATGTATTGTACAGAAAATGAGGATTAATTTGAGCTTGCAAAGCTGCAATCTGAGCATCTTTACGGGTGATTTCTTCTTTATAGACGCAATCAACCAGGTATTTTAATCGCTTGGACATACGGTTAAAGGAGCGGTACACATAGCCTATTTCATTGTTCCTTTCAACGGGTATAAGGGTATTTAATTCACCCTTTTCAATCCGCTGCATCTTGGATACCAATATATTGAAAGGCGAAACAATGTCTCGGTACAGCAGGTTAGCTAATAATATGTAAATGGGTATACTGACTAAACAGAGTAACAGAATTAACCGGGTTACTTGTCGTGTATCAGATGTAAGGGTATCCGTTGATACCGTGGTAATCATTTTCACATGAATAGGGTCAATGGTTTCAATAATTGTATAATAATCAACCCCATCTATCTTTCTCTTATAGGTACCATCTGTGTCCAGATAGACTTGATTGGATTCAATGAGTTGGTGATTGGTTTGATCCCCTACTGCAAGAATACGGTGACCATCTTGGGTGTAGAGATACGTGGTTTCTGATTGTCCTTGATAGGTGACCCCTACCATACTCTCTAGAAATTCATTACTGACTTTAATGGCGATGGTTGCAATCTTTTGAAAGGTTTCAACATCGTAAACAGGTCGAACCAAGTAGATGTAGACCTTATCGTCTACTTGATCAAAGTAATAGTTAACTTTGTTATCATCGATTTTATTAAAGATATCTGTTGGTATATCGCTTAATGCCATAAATCCGGTCTCTTTTGCTGCATAGTAGACAGATGGGTCTTTGACAAATTGGACGGTAATGTAGTCGAATTCCTGGCGGGTATAGATGGTTGAGTTCAGGTATTTTTCCATGTTTCTCTTAAAGTGATACTTGGCAATACTGTCTTGTTCTTGATGGCCTAAAGGGTTGGTTTTGAATAGCTCATAGATGTCGATGTTGTAGAGCATGTCTTGAAAAAAACGTTCCATATCTTTAATTTCATTGACAATACGCATTTTAGCGCCTAGTACGTTATTTTCAACATAGTTTATAAAACGGTTTTTGATAATTCTTTCATTGTTGTATACACCAAAAAAAATCACTAATAGGATGGGGTATAAAAGCATGGTCAATGCTAGAGCTATTAGCTTTTTCTTAATTGAAATGTCATAGTATTTTTGTAGAAGGTTCAACATTTTGCCACCTCCAGTTGATATAACTATTATAATAATATTGTGTTGTATAATGCAAGTATAACATGTTTATGGGTTTCATGATCTGTAAAAGATTGTGTTTAGTGATGTGGGGGAAAAGTAAGCTATGAGGAACATTATTTGTACATTTCACTGCATAATAAAAGACTAAATCTTCTTGTATAAGATTTAGTCTGGCTTGTTGGTGATAACATATCATGACTTGTTTAGAAACGGTCTTTGAATCCTTCATGGATGGCATTGAGTGCTCTTTCGGTATCTCTTTCATCGATGAGGACTGAGATTTTGATTTCGGATGTGGAGATCATTTTGATGTTTATATCTGCGTCGTACAGGCTTTCGAACATGAGTGCTGCTACGCCTGGGTTAGAAGCCATACCTGCACCTACTACGGATACTTTGGATACATGGTCGTCGTGTTCAAGACGCTGGGCAGCTAATTTGCCTAAGTTTTCTTCAAGAAGTCTTTTTGCTTCTTCTAGGGCATCACGAGGCACTGTAAAGGATATGTCTTTTGTGCCTTTTCTACCAATTGATTGTAGGATTATATCTACATTGATGTTGTGTTTGCCTAGCAATGAGAATAACTCAAAGGCTTTACCAGGCTCATCCTTTATTCCAATAACCGCTATGCGTGCAACATTCTTATCGGCAGCTACACCGCTTACTAACATTTTTTCCACTTTGCATTCCTCCCTAACTATGGTTCCTTCTGCTTGTGTCAAACTGGATCTTACGACCAACTCTACGCCATATTTTTTAGCTAATTCTACGGAACGGTTATGCAGTACTTTAGCTCCCAGTGAAGCCAGTTCTAACATTTCATCGTAGGTGATTTCGTCCATTTTCTTAGCATCTTTTACAACTCTTGGGTCAGCTGTATAGACACCGTCTACATCTGTAAAAATCTCGCATCGATCTGCGTTGAGAGCTGCTGCAAGAGCAACGGCTGTTGTATCTGAACCTCCACGGCCAAGGGTGGTAATATCATCGTATTTATTAATCCCCTGAAAACCTGTTACAAGTACAATGTTACGACGTTCTAGTTCTGCATCAATACGCTCTGCATCAATTCTTTTCAGTCTAGCATTGCTATATACAGATGTTGTACGCATGGCTACCTGAAAAGCATTGAGGGATACAGCTGGATATCCTAAATTTTCAAGTGCCATGGCCATAAGTGCAACGGATTGTTGCTCACCTGTGGTCAATAACATATCCATTTCTCGACGGGATGGGTTGCTGCTGATTTCTTTTGCTTTCGCCACCAGTTCGTCGGTCGTATCCCCTTGAGCAGACAATACCACCACCACTTTGTGACCTTTTTTATAGTCTTCCAGTATACGTTCTGCAACATTGTAGACTCTTTCTTTGTTGGCTACAGAACTACCTCCAAATTTCTTAACAATTAACAAGATGCTTCCTCCTCTATAGCTGTTTTATTGAGAAAATAAGCCATTAATGTATGACCTACCTGCCATCTACGATGGGTAGCTTCACAAGAAACTTCATCATAGGTGTGATGATTATTTTGAACCTGAGTACTATCATAGATTAAATAGGGTACAGGATTGCTTGTATGTGTTCGAAGGGCTATAGGTGTTGGGTGATCCGGCAATACCATGATGCGGTAATCTTCACCTTTCTCATCAAGTGTTTCTTTTATATAACCTGCGACTTCATCGATGTATTCAATAGACTTCACTTTATTGGCTATTTCTCCTCGATGACCACATTCATCAGGTGCTTCTATATGCACGTAGACAAAGTCATGGGTTTGCAAGGTTTCTACAGCCGCTTTGGCTTTACCTTTAAAATTCGTGTGTATATTGCCTGTTGCACCTTCTACATGAATATTATCCATTTTGGCTGCAACAGCTATACCTTTTAATAAATCAACAGCAGATATCATGGCCCCTGTTATACCATACTTTTCTTGAAAAGATGGTAAAGTGGGTTTGGTGCCTTCACCCCAAATCCATATGGCATTGGCTGGATTGAGTCCTTGCTCTTTTCTTTTTACATTAATAGGATGGTTGCTAAGGAGCTTATAACTTAGAACCATCATTTGTTCTATTTTATCTGCATTGTCGCCTTTTGGCAAGTAGTTCCCTATGGTTTTTCCCAGAATATCGTGAGGAGGCGTTAGATTAACATCTGTACTGCCATCATGCCAAATAATGGCATGACGATAACTTGTTCCTGTATGGAATGCTAGCTGGCTATTGCCTAGGTATTCTACAAGGTATATTAACAGCTCATGAGCTTCCTCTGTGGTGATTTCATCCGCACTATGATCCAATATAACTTTGTCCTTGTAAGGTTTATCATCATCGGATAATGTAACGAAATTACAGCGAAAACTGACATCCTTCTCTTCCATGGTTGCTCCCATACTCAGTACTTCTAAAGGTGATCTTCCAGAATAGTACTGGTGAGGATCATAACCCATCACAGATAAATTAGCTGTATCACTTCCTGGTGATAGTCCTTCGGGTATGGTATGTACTAATCCAATTATTCCACCTTTAGCAAGACTATCCATATAGGGCTTATGGGCCGCCTGTAATGGTGTCTGGTTATCCAAGGCTTCAAGGGGTTCGTCCGCCATACCATCCCCTAGAATTACGATATATTTCATGTTCAATCATCCTTATCTATCATAACGTATATCTATGTCGTTCTTCTTATATAAACACTTGCGTTAACCCTGTTATTTCTCAATGCGAATAACGCTTATGACGTCTATCATGTCTTTATGGGCTTTTAATTGCTCCACTTGATCTTTTAGGGCACCTTCTGTACCTTCTGGTGTTACAAAAGCCATTTCCTCTTTAGCTTCGTCTATTTTCACATAATCCACATCGCCAAAGATGGTGCCAATAGTGTCATGGGCTTCTTTTCTGCTTTGTGGTGTTACTCTAATAAAGTATCGAGATAACACTTCATTGATATCCATGAGCTCCATCTTCTTGGTACTCCAGAAGGATACAATATTACGTTTAATGTGTTTTACTGCATCTACCATATCTGCGACAACAGCACTGGCAGTAGGTAATTTCCCAGCACCTTTACCATAGAACATCACATCGCCAATGACATTACCTTTAACAAAAATGGCATTAAAAACACCGTTAACATTGGATAATGGGTGTTCGCCACCAATCATGGTTGGTGCAACCATGGCATAGACTTTGTCATTTTTCTTCTTACTTGTGGCCAATAACTTAATATCATACCCCAGTTTTTTAGCATACGCCATGTCTAGATCAGATACCTTGGTAATACCTTCAGTGTAAATATCTTCAAAATCCACATGCATACCAAAGGCTAAAGATGATAAGATAGCAATCTTACGACACGCATCAAATCCTTCAACGTCTGCTTCTGGATTACGTTCTGCATATCCTTTATCCTGGGCTTCCTTTAGAACGGTATTAAAATCAAGACCCTCATCGGCCATCTTACTTAATATAAAGTTGGTGGTACCGTTGAGAATACCTGTGATTTCATAGATTTCATCTGCTGTTAATGATTGATTTAGAGGTCGAATAATGGGTATACCTCCACCAACACTTGCTTCAAATAAAAAATTGATGTCCCGTTGCCTTGCAATTTTTAATAATTCTGCGCCATGCCTAGCCACTAATTCTTTATTGGACGTTACCACACTTTTATTATTGAGCAATGCTTTTTTTACAAAGGTATAGGCAGGTTCTACGCCACCCATGACTTCTGCAATCACTTTCACATCTGGATCATTGATAATGGTATCATAGTCTTTGGTTAGTACATCTTCTATAGGTGAACCTGGAAAATCTTTTAGGTCCAACACGTATTTTATCTTAATTTTTTTTCCTGCTTTTTTATTGATACTTTCTTCATTCTTCGTTAACACTTCAACGACTCCTGAACCAACAGTACCATATCCTAATATTGCAACATCTACCACTTGTATCACTCCCTAGCTAATATTTTGACTTGGTGTATGCCATCGTTATCTTCTAATGTGTTAATCATTTCTTGTATATCACCAGATGTTGGTAGGATTTCCATACTCAATGTGATATTGGCTACACCATTAATAGGTATCGTTTGATGAATTGTTAGTATATTGGCTTTATAATTAGCAATAATATTGAGTACACAGGATAATAGACCCGGTTCGTCATCCAACTTAAGAGCCACCGTTATGGCTCTACCTCTGGAGTTTTCATAGAAGGGATAGATGGTATCCTTATACTTATAGAATGAACTTCGGCTAATACCCACTGCATCAACTGCTTCTTGTATGGTTATGGCTTTTTCTTTTTCTAATAATTTTTTGGCTTGAACAACCTTCAAAAAAACCTCTGGTAACGCTTTTCTTTTAATAATATAATAACTCGCCGTATCAGGCATTCTCATCACCTACATTTGTTTTTCTTACAAATACATTTGTATTTATTAGAAAGATTATACCACGCACTGCATAAAAATTCAAGTATTAATCATAAATTATACCACGGATTTGCAAGTTTTTGGGATCATCTTTTTTAGCACTCGCTACTTCAATGGATTAGCACCCTCTTTTACAATAGGCAATCAACCACTCATGAGATTATTGGTATGTTAGAACATCTATCATGACAAAAAAATACACTGACATCTATCCGCAAAAGGATGGATACCAGTGTTTTGTGTATTGATCATATTTATTCTGCAACTTTACCTAATTCAATTTGCTCTTCTTCAGAAATGATTAAGTCAATATCGATTAGAATAACCATACGTTCTTCTAATTTTGCAATGCTCTTAATGTATTTTCGGTGAACACCTGTTACAATTTTAGGTGCATCTTCAATGACTTTGTCTTCAATATTAATAATTTCTTGAACACCATCTACAATAAACCCAATATTCATACCGTTGGTCACGGTTACAATGATTTTTGTATCGTCATCAGGCTCTTTTTCTTGTAAGTGGAATTTTTTACGAAGACTGTATATGGGTAAAACACTATCTCTTAGATTGATAACACCTGTTATATATTCTGGTGTGTTTGGCACTTTTACAACCTCTTGATACTTCTCAATGGTAATCACTTTCATGATATCCAGACCATACTCTTCGTTCTCCAAATTAAAAATAACATGTTGCATTGATGACATTAGCCTCACTCCTTCATTTGTATTTGATAGCCGCCACATCATACTTCTATACTAAATGATACTTTTTAAAAACATGGTTAGGACTTCATGCTTAACTGGATGCTAACCATTGTAAATAAGCATTAATGAATGCATCAATTTTACCATCTAATACACTCTGCACGTTACCAGCTTCTTCATTGGTACGATGGTCTTTTACCATACTATAGGGATGCATCACATACGAGCGAATCTGGCTTCCCCATCCTATTTCTTTGACTTCTCCTCTTATACCTTCCATTTTTGCCATTTGTTCTAAGCGCTTTAATTCATATAGTTTGGCTTTTAACATTTTTAAAGCTCGATCTTTGTTTTTATGTTGGGAACGTTCATTTTGACACTGAACAACCATACCTGTTGGGATATGTGTCATACGTACAGCAGAATCTGTCTTATTCACATGCTGACCTCCTGCGCCACTTGAACGATACGTATCAATCTTCAAATCCTCTGGATTAATATCCATGTCAATATCTTCATCTATCTCTGGTATCACATCCATGGATGCGAATGATGTATGCCGTCTACCGGATGAATCGAAGGGGGATATTCTTACCAAACGGTGTACCCCTTTTTCGGATTTTAAGTAACCATAAGCATTGTCGCCGTTGATTTGAATGGTGACGGATTTAACACCTGCTTCTTCCCCATCTAAATAGTCTAATATTTCCACTTTGTATCCTTTATCATCTGCCCAGCGGGTATACATTCTTAGAAGCATACTCACCCAATCACAGGATTCTGTACCACCTGCTCCTGCGTGTAAGGATAATATGGCATTATTTCTATCGTATTCACCTGATAATAAGGTTTTAATACGTAATGCTTCATAATCTTGCACAAATTGCTTTAAGGATGTGGTCACTTCTTTTGCTATCTCTTCATCGGGTTCTTCCATACCCATTTCAATCAATGTTTCGATGTCTTCGTATTCACCAACAAGCTGGTCATAGACTTCTATTTTATCTTTTAACTGTTTGATTTCCTTTAAGACTTTCCCCGAATTGTCAGTATCCTGCCAAAAAGCTTCACTGGCAACTTGGTCTTCCAGCTCGCTGAGTTGATTTTTCACATGAACCAAGTCAAAGTGAAACACTCATTTCATCTAATTTATCCTTATAGGCTAGTAGTTCTTGTTTGCTTTGCTCTAGCTCTATCATCTCATCACCTCTAATATTCTGTGTTGAATAAACACTCATAGTATATATCGTATTTTCAAGGAAATTCTAAAGCTTTTTCCCTGATTAAATTAAAAATGTTCTCAGGTACACATGTGTTGTTTGTACCTGAGATACATCTGTCATTTCTTTGACTTCTATGCTCGACCGCAACAATGTTTGTATTTCTTACCACTACCACATGGGCAAGGTTCGTTACGACCTACTTTTCTTTCTTTTCTTCTAACGGGTTCTTTGGCTGTCTGTTCGCCTCTGTTGGTTGACGTTACTTTCGCTACCCTTTCTCTTTCAATCTTTCTAGCTGGACGAATATGATAGAGTGCTCTAAGGGTAGCTGCTTGAATACTCTCTGTCATCTCTTCAAACATATCAAAACCTAAGAACTTATATTCCACTAAAGGATCCCGTTGACCATAAGCCCGAAGCCCAATACCTTGACGCATTTGATCCATGCTATCAATATGCTCCATCCAATTTTGATCAATGGCTTTGAGCAAGATAACACGCTCAGCCTCCCGCATCATTTCATCATCTTCAAACTCTTTTTCTTTATCTTCATAGAGCCCTACAGCATGTTGGTACAATTTATCTTTAAAGGTGTCTTTTGTCATGGACTCTGTTTCGTCTTCCGTCGTGTGAATAGACTTAATGGGTATAATTTCACTGAGTGATTCCAACAGTCCAGCAATATCCCACTCTTCAAAATACTGATCATCACCAGCATGAGCGTCCACTGCCCGATCAATGACCTCTTTAATAAGGTTCATGATAAAGTCTCTCATGTTATCCCCTTCAAGCACTTTCTGACGTTCGTCATAAATAATTTCTCTTTGCTCATTCATAACTTGGTCGTAATCGAGTAGATGCTTTCTGACGGAGAAGTTATTACCCTCTACTTTTTTCTGTGCATTTTCAATTGCGTTGGATAAAATACCTGCCGCAATGGGCTCCCCTTCTGGAAGGCCTAAACGGGTAACGGTATTCTTCATACGTTCTGAACTAAATAGACGCATTAAATCATCATCAAGGGAAATATAGAAAATGGATTCTCCTGGGTCACCTTGACGTCCAGAACGCCCTCTTAACTGGTTATCAATACGCCTTGATTCATGACGCTCTGTACCAATAATCTTCAGTCCACCAGCTTCAATAACCCCTTCACCCAGCTTAATATCTGTACCACGACCGGCCATATTGGTAGCAATGGTAACAGAACCGTATTGGCCTGCCATGGAAACGATCTCAGCTTCTTTTTCATGGTACTTGGCGTTAAGGACTTTGTGTTGAATACCCTTTTTCTTAAGGCGTTTACTAAATTCTTCTGATGATTCAATGGTGATGGTACCCACCAGTACAGGTTGACCTTTTTCATGAGCTTCAACAATGTCGTTCACAACGGCTGTTACTTTTTCTTCATGAGACTTATACACTTGGTCTGCATGATCTTTTCTTATAACAGGTTTATTGGTTGGTATCGCCACCACGTCCATACCATAGATCTGACGGAATTCTTCTTCTTCCGTTAAGGCTGTACCTGTCATACCTGATTTCTTATTGTATCGATTAAAGTAATTCTGGAACGTAATCGTTGCAAGGGTTTTACTTTCTCTTCTAACGCGAACATTTTCTTTGGCTTCAATGGCTTGATGTAAACCATTGGAGTAGCGTCTACCTGGCATAAGACGACCTGTAAATTCATCAACAATGATTATTTCTTCTTCTTTTACCACATAATCTTTATCACGGTGCATGGTGTTGTGTGCCTTTAATGCTAGAATCACATGATGTTGAATTTCCATGTTCTCCGCATCGGCTAAGTTTTCAATTTGGAAGAACTCCTCAATACGTTTCACACCATCTGCCGTTAACGAAACGGATTTGGTCTTTTCATCAACAACAAATTCCCCTTCTTCTTGAATCTCTTCATTTAACAATGCACTCATTTTTGACACTTCACCAATAACACGTCCCTTAACAAGACGCTTGGCTATTAAATCTGCTTGTTGATAGAGATGCGTTGATTTACTGCTGTTTCCGGATATAATAAGCGGTGTTCGGGCTTCGTCAACAAGCACCGAGTCAACCTCATCAATGATAACGTAATTCAGTTCCCGTTGTACCATTTCCTTTTGGTAAATCACCATGTTATCTCTTAGGTAGTCAAAGCCAAATTCATTGTTGGTTCCGTAAGTAATGTCACAGTTATAGGCTGCTCGTCTTTCTTCATTATCAATACCGTTGACAATGACACCTACCGTTAGTCCTAAGAATTCATGTATACGCCCAATGTTCTCCGCATCACGTTTAGCAAGGTAATCGTTAACGGTCACCACATGAACGCCTTTACCGTCTAGGGCATTAAGATACGCCGCAAGAGGTGCCACATAGGTTTTACCTTCACCGGTTTTCATCTCTGCAATTCGACCTTGATGCAGGATAATGGAACCAATTAATTGTACTTTATAAGGTCGAATGTTTTCTTCGGTGACACGAATGGTGGCTTCACGTACAACTGCATAGGCTTCTGGAAGTATATCATCTAGGGTTTCGCCTTTTTGTAATCTCTCTTTAAATTCCGTTGTTTTCATGCGTAATGCGTCATCTGTCATTTTTTGTATCTCTGGTTCCAATGCTTCTATTTGTTCTACCAATGGCATCACACGCTTAATCTCACGCTCACTATGGGTGCCAAAAATTTTATCAAATATTTTCATATCTATATTCACCTCGAATTAATCTCTTATCTATTGGACAGGTCTCACTGTCCTATTTATTGTAACATTCTGCTTGTTACGATTCAACTGATTCTGACATATATTCCCATAATTTTAATTTATTCTTAACATATGTCTGATTCTTATAGGTTGTATTAGCAAGCTATGTTTTTATTATTCATTTTACTTAAAATCACTTTATAGGATGTATATCTTTGACTGTTGACAAAGTCATGGACCCTATTATCCATAAAGGTGCTCGTGCTATCATGAACAGGTTTTATAACCTGCTTTTGATAGTTGTCCGCCAAGGCATACCATGATTTATCTAACTTCTGATTACCATCAAGTGTCACAAGCTTAATAGGCTCTGTTACCTGTGTCACAGCCGTTGTAAATTGCTCTTGCTGATATTGGTCATATGCCATGACTTGCACATGGTTAGTAATTTTTCTATGAATGAATTGCCCAATACAACTGCACAGCTTTTTAAAACGCACTTTATGTTGATGAGGTTCATTGAACGTAGCCTCTATCTCACAGATAGCTGCTCGCGTTAGGACAGACTCAAGCTCTGAATATTGTTTATGGGACATGGCATGTGTGTTGACTGCTGCTGGCAGACACATCATAATACCGAGTAGTAAAACTAAGCGTCTATATGCTCTATCCATACGAATGACCTCCTTTACTTTCTATTATGCGCTTCATGGTATTGACTTTATCATGTCTTATTGGATAATTGTCTTCAGTCCTCAATATTTTACCACTATTCCTTATAATATTCAATGCCCATGTTTGTGTAAAGTTTGTGTTAAATCAGACACCCATCTCTTGATAATTTAGTTAACCTGGTATATAATAAATGTGGTGATGATAATGGATACCATGCAAAACGTCATAAAATTGTATTTTAAATCCGTAAAGATGTTTAATGAATTGGAAAGTATACCAAGGGACTTTGGTACGGGAGACTTGCTGTATAGTTCAGAAATACATACACTTGTTGCCATTGGTAACCATCCAGATGTCAACCTGACAGAGTTGGCAAATATCCTTGATATTACCAAAGGCGGTGCATCCAAATTTGTTAAAAAACTATTGGAAAAAGCGTTAATTAATAAGAAATCATTAGCAACCAATAAGAAAGAAGTTCTTTTTGAACTGACAGAAAAAGGACGTGTTGCCTTTCATGGTCATGAGAAGTTTTCCCAAGATGTTTTTGGGGATATTTACAGTACGTTATCGGCAATGGATGCAAGTGAAATCAAGTTCTTGGAATCTTTTCTACACGATTTGAATGCAATTTTAATGAAAAAGAAATAAATGTATAGTGGCACAATGTGTCATTATATTTTGTCACATGGTATACCTGGTAAACAAAAATTATACTTAGCACTATGCCTGTTTGAACTGAATGTGGGCATATAGACGAAAGGAGCAGTAAGATGTTGAGTTTTGAAAAATGGTGGGGTGTTATAAGGGATTATAATCATACGATATTTCCATTACAATTTTTTATCATGTTCATAGGCATTGTCATTATTTTTTATTTTGCATATGGACAGAAAGAAAAAGCCAACGTGCTCATTAAAGGGTACTTAGGCATATGTCATTTATGGATAGGGATATTTTTCTTTATTGTTTTAGGCAAAGATTTTCCATCGCCACTAAAGTACATTCAAGGGGCTTTATTTATAAGTATTGGCATCCTGTTGTTCATTGACCTCATAACTAAAAAGACTGTTTTTAGTTTCCCTAAAAAGAGAGCAAGAAAAATAAGCTTTATAAGTTTATTGATTGTGGTCCAGCTATACCCCATCGTTGGCTTAATCCTGGGACGTACTGTGGATACATGTATCTATCCTGGAACACTGCCATGTGCAACGACGGCACTTGCATTGGTATTTTTTTCAGCAGCATTACCAAAAGCTAACAAGTGGATATATGGGTTATTGTTAATTTGGGCTATACCCTTTGCACCACTTATACAGATCCCTAAGTACCATGTTTATGAAGATAGTATTATGTTCATTATTGGCGTGTACGCCCTCATTTTTTTAATCGTATCCAGCATAAAATTTGGGAAAAGACGTCATGGAGCTAGACAAAGAAATAGCTGATAAAAGGGGAGGTTATTGTATTATGTTTATTATTGGGATATCCGCTTGCATTGCTTTCATGGCATCCATCTTAAAATCTCGAAAAAGACATGATGGTGCTAAACAAAGAAACAATTCATAGAAAGGAAGGTTATGATTATGCATTTACTGCCAGAACATACATTGGGATTGTTGAATATATGGTTGTATCCATTGCTATACGGCATGATCACCATGCTTGTTATGGTTAACATTTCACATGCTCAAAAGAAAAAAATACTTACTTTTCCCAAGGCAAAAAAAACGAAACGTGGACCGCAATTGAGCTCAATAGGTTTTATGTTTGGTAAGGGGTTAATCCTTTACTCCGTACTCGTACCCATTAGGTCATTTAACGTCTATTTTTACATGGGAACCGTTATTTATGTGTTAGGGTTAGTCTTATCGGTTTATGCCATGTGGTATTTCTCTAAATCTGATTTATCACAACCTGTTACAGGTGGGATATACCGTCTATCAAGGCATCCCATGCAAGTGATGAGTTTTATCATGTGGTTTGGTATAGCCATTGTTTCTCAAACTTTCTTTATGGTTATTCTTGTGGTTTTATATGGTGTACTCTCTTATCCTTCGCTAAAAGCACAGGAAAACTACTGTATGAAGGCATATGGCGCTTCATACAATGACTATATGAAGAAAACACCACGGTATTTATTCTTTTAAAACCTGGTGTTTTCGATAAAATATAGTAGGGTATTGAACTGGTCTTCACTGATATGGGGGCTGTCTCACAAAAAGCAAAATAACGTCAATATCGTAGGTAAAAAAATTGCTTTTATGGGACAGCCCCCTTTTATTTGATGATAGTCCAATGCTTGTGTAAGGATACACATGCTGTTAATATAGCATCATAACACAACGGCTATAGGTACCTATGACCATAATGAACGTACAAATAAATGACTAAGTTCTAAGTAGTTATGATAACAGGTATTGTATGTTTCAACCCTTTCTTGATGGGGTTCATGGGTCCTTTGAATAGATACGGTCTGCTTGACAGCATCTTCAAAATCCTTGTAAAGACCGACGCCTACACCAGCAAGAATGGCTGCACCTAGGGTAGTGGCATGATCGGAGTACGGTACTTCAATGGTTCGGGATGTAATATCTGCTTTTAGTTGTGTCCAGACATGGCTGTTAGCGCTACCGCCTACACTGGATAACTTACCCACTTGAATACCTGTTTCTTCAGCAGTCTCCAGATTATGACGGAGGGCATAAGCCACACCTTCCATGGTACTTCTAATCATATGCGCTCTGGTTTTATCAAAGGATAACCCATAATACACACCTTTTGCTTGAGAGTTCCATAGGGGTGATCGTTCACCCTTCATGTAAGGCAAGAAAAGGATACCATCACTACCTGGTGGAATGGCACTGGCTTCTTCACTCATAACAGCAAAGGGGTTACTATCTTTTTCCAGGGCTTCTTGTTGTTCTGCATGACCAAACTCTCTATTAAACCAATTAAGCGTACCACCGCCACCTGTAGTCCCACCTTGTAATAGCCACATATTGGGTATGACGTGATAGCCAAGGATTAACTTGGGATGGATAACAGGCTGACTGAGTGCGATGCTCATGCCCCCTGCCTGACCGCCTTGTTCTTGTGTTTGTCCTTCATGGATAACTCCTGCTCCTAGCGTACAACAAGCAGCATCTAATCCACCTGCAACAACAGGTGTCCCAACGCTTAGACCTGTGGCTTTTGCCACTTCTTCTGTCACATGACCCACCACATCATGACTTTGCATGATGGGTGCCATTAAATCTAAGGATATACCAAGGGCATCTGCAACTGTTTCATCCCACTGTCCTGTCTTCATATTGAAAAAATGGAAGCCATAACATTGTGAATAATCCTGTGAATACTTACCTGTTAACTTAAAGGCGATATAGGCGTTGCTTTGAAGAAATTTATCCGTTTGCTGATAGAGATCAGGCCTGTTTTCTTTTAACCATAACATCTTAGGGGTAATATACGCCGGGTCAACTGGATTACCGCTCAATGCAATAAGTGCTTCTTCATTCAGCTTTTCTTTCATCCAATCGGCTTGTTTCCCTGCTCGTCTATCCAGCCAAATCATAGCAGGGTATAGCACATCACCGGATTGATTAACGGGAATACAAGCCCAACTTGTACCATCGATACCAATGCCTTTTATGGCTGTTGGACAAATAGCATCTTCCTCTAACATGGACTGAATACCCTCTTTTATGACTTGCCACCACTCTTCTGGTTTTTGCTCAACAAACCCTTCTTCTGGGTAGTAGGTGGGATATGATTTTGTAACACTTGAAACCACTTGACCTGCTGTATCAAAGATGGTTATTTTACAACCAGATGTCCCTTGGTCAATAGCTAGTAACAAATCTTTCATTACACAACAACACCTTTTTTAAGAATTATGTTCGCATATAAGGATGTTTCACCTGTTGCTACAACCGCATAGGCTTTTTTAGCTCTTTCATAAAATGCAAAGCGTTCTTCATGGGCGATTTTCTTTTGACCTTCTTTTTCTTCAATGATCTTTTTATAGGTATCCCATATTTCAGGTACGTAAGAATCCCCTTTTACAACTTCCATTAAAGCTACGGGCTCTTCCACGTATATATCCAGTGGCATTAATGCCAGAATGGCTTCCAATATATCGGGTACACCATGGCCATCTAAACGAACTAATCGTTGTGCCATAGCTGCCGCAGGAAAATTACCATCGGATATAACTATTTCATCCCCATGCCCCATTTCCATCAATATCTTTAATAAATCGGGTGAAACGATACTTGGAATATTTTTTAACATATGACCTTCATCTCCTTTATTTATTAACTGTCCTCATAATTGTCTTGCTTAATGACTTTTACTTGTTTGAAATACCCATCAACCAATGCCTGTTCCACATAACCTGTCTGTGAGAAGAGGGTATTGGTTGTGCCACAAGCAATGCCTATCTTTACCATATCTATTTGGCTATAGCCTCTTGACAAACCAACGGCACATCCTGCAACAAAGGAATCACCTGAACCAACGGTGTTGACAACATCTACCGAAGGATTGGTAAACGTATACACACCATCCTCAAGTCCAGCGATACACCCTTTTTTCCCTCGACTAATGATAGGTACTTCAATGCCCATTTGTTTGAAGCATTTGATGGCTTGGGCAAGCCCTTCTTCTGTTGCAACATCCCCATGGTAGACGTCTTTTATTTCGTCTGCATTGGGTTTAATCATGTAGGGTGTAGCTTGAATGCCTTCTGTGAATGCCTTAGAACTGGTATCCAATAGGACTTTTTTCCCTTGCTCTTTGGCAATGTGAATGAGCTTTGCATAAAAATCGGTGGGTAATCCCTTAGGTAAACTACCTGATAAGGTGACCACACTTACATCCTGCAACATCCCTTCATAAGCTTTTAAAAATGTCTTTGCCTCATCTTGGGATATGGTTGGACCAGCTTCTAGGACTTCTGTACTTCTTTGGTTAATGGGGTCGGATACATTGATGCATATGCGTGTATCACCGTTAATCGTAACAAATCGACTTTCTATACCCAGTGCTTCCACTTTGGTTCGAATATAATCACCATTAGCACCACCCAGTAAACCCGATGCTGCTACATCTGCACCTACTAACTTGGCCACCCGTGCTACATTCAGTCCTTTACCCCCTGGGGAGGCAATCGTCTGGCTAGGACGATGCACCTCCCCAAGTTGGTAGTTGTCAACCATATATATTTTGTCAATAGCAGGGTTCATTGTAATTGTAAGAATCATTTAATCTCTCCTATAATTCATCTGCTAATCCATTTGAACCACATAATCTGATTTTTTCTTTCACGACTTTTTTCACTGCTTCTCGTGCAGCACCCATATAGTTTCTTGGGTCATTCTCATCTTTGTTTTTCTCAAATGTGCTGACAATGGCTTTTGCCATGGGGTTTTTCAATTCTGTAGCAATGTTGATTTTTGCAATACCTCTTTTTATGGCTTCTTTGATACTGGCATCAGGTACGCCGGATGCACCATGTAATACCAGTGGCACATCGACCATGGCTTCTATTTCAGATAAACGTTCAAAATCAAGTTTAGGTTCACCTTTGTACATACCGTGTGCTGTTCCAATAGCAATGGCTAATGTATCAATCCCCGTATCTTCAACAAATTGCTTGGCTTCTGATGGTACTGTTAATGCGGCTTCATCTTCATTAACAAACATATCGTCTTCTACACCGCCGATTTTACCAATTTCACCTTCAACTTGCATGCCAACAGCATGAGCCATTTCTGTTACACGTTTAACTAACGCCACATTTTCCTCGTAGTCAAGATGAGCACCGTCAATCATAACGGATGTATAGTGATTACGAATACAATGAACAATGGTATCAAAAGATGGGCAATGGTCCACATGCAGTGCTACGGGAATATCCACCATATCTGCCGCTTTTTTTACAATAGCACCAATGTATTCAATCCCTGCATGTCTTAATGTACCTGGTGTGGTTTGAATAATAACCGGTGCTCTTTCTTCACTTGCACCTTCAATGACCGCTTGTATGGTTTCTAAGTTGTGAATATTGAATGCTGCAATAGCTGCTTTTTTTTCTTTTGCTTTTTTAATGAGTGGTAATGAGCTTACTAATGGCATATGTATAACCTCCTTATGCTTATAATTCCATGATAATTTTTCCAGATACTTCTTTGGCTTCTATGGCTTCAAAGGCTGCGCCAATCTCTTCAATGGGAATCACACGATCAATGAGTTTTTCCACCTTGATTTGACCTGTTCCCAGATAATGAGCCCCTAAAGTCCATTCTTTACCAGGGTATGGTGCGGAATAGGACATCCAAGAACCTCGAAGGGTTAACTCTTTTCTATTCATGTACTCAAATTGCTTCGGTTCGATGGTAAATGCTACGTGAGGTGTCCCAATATACATGACACTGCCTTTATTGGCTGCAATCTCTAAGCAGAGCATTTCAGTAAAAGGTACCCCTGCTGTTTCAAGAACCATTTCAAAGCCTTTTCCATCGGTGTAGTCTTTTACTTTTTCATGGATGTCATCTGTCTTGGTATTAATCACATAGTTAGCGCCTAACTCTTTGGCTACTTTGAGTCTTTCATCATCAATATCAAATACGGTGATTTCTTTTGCACCCATGATTTTGGCGCATTGCAAGGTGAGTAATCCAATGGTTCCCATACCCGTTATTGCTACCCTGGTCATTGGTTTGAAGTCCATTACGAATAGGCCGTGTAAGGCTACAGTTACTGGCTCAAGAAATGAACCTTGTATGTAGGATACGGTGTCTGGTAACTTCACCACATTGATAGCAGGTGCTTTCACATATTCTGCCCAAGCACCATACTCTCTTGACCCAATAAAGCTATACTGTTTACATAATGCATGATTACCACTTAAGCAGTCTTCACATGTAAGGCAAGGTTTCAAAGGAGCAACAGATACTTTATCCCCTGCTTTCACATGGGTTACTTCTGTACCAATCTCTACCACTTCACCTGAGAACTCATGACCAAATACATTGGGATAGTAATGAGAAGCTGTTCCTAAAACACGTGGAATATCTGAACCACAAACCCCTGAAGCTTTTACCTTAATTAATACTTCATGGTCTTGAATGGTAGGTTTTTCAATCTCTTCAATTCTTATATCTTTTTGTGCATATAATACAGCTGCTTTCATGAATGTCCTCCCTATCTATTTGGCAATGGTGCCATCTAAGTCCCATAGATCTTCCCATGTTTGATTATCTTTCCATAAGAAAACTTGACCTTTGATTAAACGGCAGTTTTTATCAATTTTAGCGATGGCTTTCATTTCTTCATCTGTTAATAAATCTTTTGTGACACTGACAAGGTTACTTAAATATTCATTTCTTCTTACTGAAAATGGAATAGGAATTTGACCTCTTTGAGCTGCCCATTTAATACAAACAACGGCTGGGTGAACCCCAAGTCTTTTAGCTGCCGCTACAATAACTGGATCTTCAATGTCTACCGTGTCATTCTCAGTTTTGTCACGATCTGGACGGGTTGGTGATCCAATGGGGCAGAAACCAATGGGTTGAATGCCATTCTCTATGCAGTAATCAAACAGTTCCTGCTGTTGGAAATGAGGATGCTGTTCCATTTCATTCACTGCTGGTTTGATTCTTGCATCTTTTAAGAGTAACTCAAATTTTGCTTTTGTCATGTTTGATGTACCGATGTTCTTAACCAGCCCCATGTCCACTAGTCGTTCCATCTGACGCCATGTTTTCATAAAATTCTCATGTATGTATGGGCGGGCATTTTCACTTCGTGAATCCACGTCACAACCAGGAGCATGATAATTAGGGAATGGCCAGTGTACTAAATACAAGTCTAAGTAATCCAGTCTTAAATCTTTCAACGTCTGAGCAACGGAAAGGAGTACATCCCCATCGCCATGCATGTCGTTCCATACCTTGGAAGTGATCCATAAGTCTTCACGCTTGATGCCTGCCTTTATAGCAATTTCAAGGGATTCTCCAATCTCTTTCTCGTTTCCATACACCGATGCACAATCAATATGGCGGTAGCCTACTGAAATGGCTTCTAATACAGCATCACTTATTTCATCCGCTGTAAAACGGTCGGAACCAAATGTACCAAGGCCAACAGCTGGGATCTCGTCACCCATACGTAATTTTCTCTTTGGGATTAAGTTAGGGTCTACAGCATCTGAAGCAATTTTAAAGTTTGTTCTAAGGTTATTTTCCATGATTCATCTACTCCTTTTTTGATTTATAGTTGGTTTTTTATGCTTTTTTTATATGAAAAGCTTAACATTTAGCTTAGTTCTATTATTATAGAGCTAAACGTTTCGCTTTTGTTGAAATAATATCAACCAAAAGATATAAATTGATATTTATATATTGGTTGACACCGATTCCTTGATATGCACGTTGGTCTTCAATCGGTACACTTCAGGGAAATCACCATAATCATTATTGAGTCGTTTTAACATGAGCTTTGCGGCTGTTTCACCAATTTCCTTCATGGGTTGTTCCACAATGGATAATGGGGGACGCACAACTTTTGCCATTTGGATATTGTCAAAACCAATTAATGATAAGTCATCTGGAATACGAATGTTCAAATCATTCACTGCCATAATGGCACCAATGGTCATCTCATAATTGGTGACCAAGATGGATGAAGGCGGATGCTCCATTTTCCACAAGTCCACCAGAGCTTGATAACCGCTTTCAACGGTATAATCGCCATTTCTAATCAACTTGTCATCAATGGTCACATCGTAATCATGATGGACACGCACATACCCTTTTTTTCTTTCCTCTGCCGTATACGTATGATCCGGACCACATATAATACCTATCCGTCTATGTTTCCTTATAATGAGTTCTTCAACGGCTTGATAGGAGGCATTCAGGTTATCTGCAAGAACAATATCACATTCTAAGCCTTTTATCATACGGTCTAGCAAAATAATGGGTATTTTCTTATCCAGTAACGCCTGTATGTGTTCTTTTTCTTTACTATAGCTTACCATGATAATGCCATCCACATGTTTGTTAAGAAGAAATTCCAGCTTTTTACGTTCCAATGTAGGGTCTTCTTTGAAGTCGCATATGATAGTGCCATAGCCTTTTTGTTGTAAAATACCTTCTATGATGGATACAATGGACGTAAAAAATATATTTTCTAGGGAAGGTAACAGTACACCGATGGTCATGGTTTTATTGGTTTTTAAGCCACGAGCAATTTCATTGCGGCGATAATCTAAAACATCGATGGCTTCTTGTATCATGCGTCTATTCTCTTCTAAAACATTACCACCATTAATATATTTAGATATGGTTGCTATCGATAATCCTGTATATTTTGCTACATCTTTAATTGTTGAAATACCAGACACCTCCATCGCGAAACGTTTCGCTTATAATGTTATTATAACACAGATTTGGTATTTTACAAGTTATTTATAGCCCATTTATGATAAGCATGATAATGGGGGTGGATAGGATGAGAAACAGGGTCGATATAAAAACAGCTTCTGATGCTTCCGTCACATGCCCCTTATATTCTTTGGATATAATCACTGTATTGGCTGCAATGGGCATACTGCATAAGATAACGGCTACGCCTCTTGTCATACCTGTAATACCTATACTTGTTAAGATGACAGCTAACAGCAGTGGAAAGATAATCATCTTTAATACACAATAGATGAGAATCTTGTGTTTGCTCAAGATATTGCTTATTTTTGCATCATAAAGGGACCCACCGATAACAATCATGGACAAGGGTGTGGTAATATTGCCCAGCATGGTTGTGCCATCAACGATTATTTTAGGTAATTGAATATGTAAGAAAAAGAGGATGAGCCCTATAACCGTTGCCATTAGCCCAGGGTTAACAAATTGCTTGTAGGACAAATCCAGCTTTCTTGCTTGGTCCGCATCAAAGGTAATAAAATAAATACCAACGGTATACAACAGCAAATTATAAGGTATATTGAACACGGAACCAATAAATAAGGCTTCTTCACCTAAAATAGCCAAAAGCATAGGGTAACCGATAAAACCTACATTACCAAACATGGCCATAAATCGGTATAGCCCTACATAATCATTAGCTACCCTTACAATCTTTGGCATGACAAAAGCCATAATAAACAAAAATGTGTAGGATATGATGGCTACGATGATGACATCCATCACTTCATGGATTAAGATGTTGTGACTCTTACTCATGGCTGATAAAATCATAGCGGGCATGGTGACATAGAATATTAAACGGGAATAATTGGTGATACTTTCTTCATTTATCAGCGTTTTCACTCTTAGGTAATAACCTAAAAACATGATAGCAAATAAAATGATGACTTGGGATAGTACAGATAAAAAGTTCATTCGTTCACCTACTCATTATGCATTGCCATCTATGGAAGCGTATTGCCAGCAGCCTTGTAGATAGCATACCATTCTTGTCGTGTCATGGTTACATGGGATGCCTTGCAAATATCCTTTAAACGTTGAATATTTGTGGTTCCAACGATGGGTTGTATGTTGGCTGGATGTCTTAGAATCCATGCGATTGCGATAGCACTATTCGTCACGTTATAACGAGCTGCTACCTCATCAATCTTATGGTTGAGTTCTGGAAATTTGTCATTATTCAAAAAGACGCCTTCAAAGAAACCATACTGGAAAGGCGACCAGGTCTGTATGGTTATATCATGAAGCCTACAGTACTCCAGAATACTACCATCTCGGTCAATGGATCTGTCAATTTTCATGTTCACATTCAGCCCAGAATCAATCATGCCCGTATTGGTTATACTGAGCTGTAATTGATTAATCATCATTTTATGGTTTGTATATTTGTTAAGCAGCTCTATTTGCATAGGGTTTTGATTACTTACGCCAAAACAACGTACCTTGCCACTTTCATAGAGTTTGGAAAAGGCTTCAGTTACTTCTTCTGGTTCCATGAGTGTATCTGGACGATGAAGCAGTAATGTATCAATATAGTCTGTCTGCAAACGCTTTAGACTCTGATCCACAGCATTCAAAATATGTGCTTTGGAAAAATCAAAGTAGCCGTCTCGTATACCGCATTTTGTTTGAATCAATATTTTTTCCCTTACACTTGGTTGCATACCGATTGCTTCTGCAAAGACTTCTTCAGATTTTCCTCCACCATAGATGTCTGCATGGTCGAAAAAGTTGATACCCTCTTCAAGAGCTGTGTTTATAAGTCTAGATCCTTCACTTTTTGAGAGATTGTTTATTCGCATACACCCTAAAGCAATTTCGGATGCGCTTATCTGTCCATTGGCAATGCTTATTTTTTTCATGGTTAACGCCTCGCTTTCTGTTTTGTTCGTTTATCATTGGATTTTTGGCATGACCTAATCATACCCCAAAAAACCATAAAAGTCCAAGGAAGTTTAACATTTTTGAGTTTGGTTAGATGACGCCCTGACTGTCCTATAGGAATAAAAAAGGAACCCCTATAGGGTTCCTAATGATTCTAGAATTCAGGTTCAATCAAGCCATAATTACCTTGCTTTCTCTTATACACCACATTCACTTCGTCGGTATCACCATTTCTAAAAACAAAGAAGTTATGTCCGAGTAAGTCCATTTCCATGCAAGCTTCTTGTACATTCATGGGCTTCATTTCAAAGCGTTTTGTTCTTACCACATCAATGGTGGTATCCTCAAAGTCTTCACTGTTTGTTTCTGTCACAAAATCTGTTTTGAATGTACCTGCATTCCGGTGTTTTGTGATTAACTTATTTTTATGACGAAGTAATTGTCTTTCAAGAACATCCACCACATTGTCAATGGCTGTGTACATACTCTCAGCTGCCACTTCGGCACGGATGATGTTCCCCTTTATTGGAATTGACACTTCTATGATATGCCTTAATTTTTGAACACTCATGGTTATCTGAGCTTCATTGTCAGGCGCAAAATACTTCTCCATTTTACTTAGTTTAGCGATAGTTGCTTCTTTTAATGCTTTCGTAATCTCTATGTTCTTTCCACTTATAATGTAACGCATACTACCAACTCCTTTCAAGATATATAGACTACTCTATTCCAAGTATATGTTGAATGTAATCCTGATATAAGGTAATCTTTTAGTTTCAATCATTCACCTTATTTTATAAGCCTTATTCACTAAACCATTACATTATATATAGCAATTAATTCATTCAACTTACATTATTGAAATAATGGTCCATATTAATATATTCGCTATAAGTTCGCTTAATCCTTTTTTTGTGGAGACATATATCGGATGGAATTACAATTATTGGCGATGAGCCCTTAAATTATCCATTCATAATCCTTATTTAGGTTTAAATATACCCTCATACAATGAATAATATAATATTATAGGACACCGTGATTTGGTTTCATAATTTTCTGCTGTTTGAGGGCTAATTTATTTTTTTTAGAGCAGATAATGCTATAATTTTTACTTTCCGTAAACGTTTTTTCTGTGGATAATGTGTATAACTCTGTGAATAACCTAAAATTCCATCTATTTTTTCCCCATGGTTGTGGATTACTTGTCTACAATAATTCTTTATGTAAACTGTAATTGTCAGACAATTATTGCCACATTTATGACCTGTTAAAAACCCCTTAAAAATAGCTACAAACGTCACTCCTAAAGGCGTTCAGAGAGTATCTAATGGTTGTGAAAAAACGTAAATATTTACTACTTCATTTTAATATTTAAATGAATAATTGCATGTCCGATTCTGTTGCTATCTGTAGATAATCTTTAGCCGTAACAATTTTAACACCATCTATAAATTCTTCTGTACCAAAGCCCATGACTTCTGTTGATAACTTACAGGCATAGAATGTCACACCTTTATTAACGGCTCCTTTAAGGAAAGCATCCAGTGGGGGTGCATCTGCATCTTCCATCATTTCAGTGAGCATCATTTTACCAATGCCTGCAAAGTTCATTTTGGACAATGGTAAATCATCTGCGCCTTTTGCTGTCATGGCACCAAACATTTTTTCATAGATGGTTTTATCCCTATCGGTTAATTTCTCAGGATCCCGTACCAAAAGCAATCCCCAAAAAGCACAAAAAATGGATACATCCATGTCCATGGCTTTTGCCTCATTGGCTAGAATCAGTGCAGCTAGTGCTTTATCAAACTCACCACTAAATAACAATAAACTTACTTTCTTATTCATGATAACCTCCTCTTGTAGTCATGCATAGGTTTACCATATGCACTCCCTAAGAAGATTATTCACCTTATGGATGAATATTTTATAAAAAAGTAACTTTGCATATAAGATAAAAAGATGGTTCCTGTTAAAAACAGAAACCACCTTATTTGTTTATTAAACTCTATCTTTTACATGGTAATGTGTATGCAGTAACTTATGAGATAATTCACTCATAGGCTCACCAAGATATTGTTCATATAATGCCTTTACAGATTCATTTTCATGTGACTTTCTGCGAGGCATATCTTTATCCACTTGATAAATTGCATCCATACGCTTCTTAAGAATCTCAGAATCCCCATGATGGAATGGCTGACCGCCACCACCGATACATCCACCAGGACAAGCCATGATTTCAATAGCGTGTAAGTTTCTTGGGTTACCATTCTTAACTTCTTCAAGTAATTTTCTAGCATTTCCAAGACCGTGAGCAATACCAATATTAAGTGTGAATCCACCCATTTGAACAGCAGCTACTCGAACACCGTCAAATCCTCTTAAAGCTTCAAAATCAACTTTTTCTAAAGTTTCACCTGTATGAATTTCATAAGCTGTACGTGTAGCAGCCTCGATAACACCACCTGTTGAACCAAAGATAACACCAGCACCTGTTGATTCTCCTAATGGATGGTCAAAATCTGTTTCTGGTAATTCGGTTAAGTTAAGGTTAGCTCGTTTTATTAAGTGAGCTAATTCTCTTGTAGAAATAGAGATATCCACATCAGGGTTACCCTCTACAGCAAACTCATCTCTAGCAGCCTCGTACTTCTTAGCAAGACAAGGCATAATGGATACAACCACCATTTTCTCACGTGGTATTTCCATCTTATCCGCTAAGAAAGTTTTAGCAACAGCACCAAACATCTGTTGTGGTGATTTAGCTGAAGAAGGAATATCGATTAATTCTGGGAATTGACTTTCAATAAAGTTAACCCATGCTGGACAACAAGATGTCAAGATTGGAAGTGGTACATTCTTGTCACCTGCTAGGAACTTGTTAAGACGTCCTAATAACTCTGTACCTTCCTCCATAATCGTTAAGTCTGCTGCAAAATCTGTGTCAAATACTTTATCAAATCCAAGAGTTCGTAGTGCTGTTACCATTTGACCGGTTACAATAGAACCTGGCTCTTTACCAAATTCTTCACCAATGGCTACTCTTACAGCTGGTGCCGTTTGAACAACAACCACTTTTTCTGGATCAGCGAGTGCTTCCACAACTTTCCAAGTGTGATCATTCTCCGTTAACGCACCAACAGGACATACCGCAACACACTGTCCACAATGTGTACATACTGTCTCTGCAAGTGGTGATTCAAATGCAGGTGATACAACCGCATCGAATCCTCTGTTAATACCAGATAAAGCTCCAACAGTTTGAACATCATTACACATGGTTTCACATCTTCTACACATGATACATTTATCCATATCACGGATAATGGCTGGTGCATAGTCTTGCTTATAGGTGGATTGAGCATCTCCCGTTACACGGATTTCTCTTACACCAAATTTTTCAGATAGATCTTGTAAGTCACAACGACCAGACTTAGCACACGTTAAACACTCTTTTGGATGGTCAGATAATAAGAGTTCAAGTACGGTCTTTCTTGCATCTAATACACGGATTGTATTTGTTTTAACAACCATGCCGTCAACTGCTGGTGTTGCACATGATGGTGCAAGATTTCTTCTACCTTCAATCTCAACAACACAGATACGACAGGAAGCTGCTTTGTTAACCATTTTTGTATCATGTAAGTCTAAATGACATAATGTAGGCACTTCAATGCCTAATTTTTTAGCGGCATCAAGTACAGTACTGCCTATTGGTACCTGTACCTCTTTACCGTCAATCGTAAGTTTTACTTCTGACATTAGGTTACACTCCTTTTTCTAGAATTCTACTTATGAGTTTTCGTCCTCACAATTTATATTGATAGCCGATTTTAATTATGATAAAATGATCGCACCAAATTTACACTTATCCATACAAGCGCCGCATTTAATACATTTTTCTTGATCAATGACATGAGGCTTCTTCACTTCACCATCAATAGCATCCACTGGACATACTCTTGCACAAGCTGTACAACCGATACATTTTTCTTCAATGATTGTGTATTTAAGAAGGTCTTTACATTTTCCTGCTGGACATGTTTTATCCTTAACATGAGCCACATACTCATCCCAGAAAATATCCATGGTTGATAATACAGGGTTTGGCGCTGTTTGACCTAATCCACAAAGGGCTGTGTCTTTAATGACACGGCTCAATCGCTTAAGTTCATCTAAGTGCTCCATTTTGCCTTTGCCTGTTGTAATGAGTTCTAATAACTCTGATAGACGCTTTGTACCGATACGACATGGTGTACATTTTCCACAAGACTCTTCTTCTGTAAACTCTAAGTAGAACTTAGCAACTGCTGGCATACAATCGTCTTCATCCATAACAATCATACCACCTGAACCCATCATGGACCCTTTAGCAATCAAGTTATCAAAATCAATGGGTGTATCCAAGTCTTTTTCTGTTAAACAGCCGCCTGATGGTCCACCTGTTTGAACAGCTTTGAATTTCTTGCCATTCTTAATGCCGCCACCGATATCGTAAATAACTTCTCTTAATGTGGTACCCATTGGTACTTCTATAAGACCTACGTTATTGATTTTACCAGCTAAAGCAAATACTTTTGTTCCTTTTGATTTTTCCGTTCCAATTTGCTTATACCAATCTGCACCTTTTAATAGGATAACAGGCACGTTAGCAAATGTCTCTACATTATTAACGTTTGTTGGTTTACCCCAATAACCAGACTCTGCTGGGAATGGTGGTTTTGTGGTTGGCTCGCCACGCTCGCCTTCCATTGAATGAATAAGTGCTGTCTCCTCACCACATACGAAAGCTCCCGCTCCATATGTAAGTTCTATATCAAATTCAAATCCTGTACCCATAATATCGCTGCCTAGAAGACCAGCTTCACGGGCATCGTCAATAGCTCTTTGTAAACGCTTGATAGCAAGTGGGTACTCTGCACGAATGTACACGCGTCCTTTTGTCGCACCAATGGCATATCCACAGATGGCCATGGCTTCAACAACGCTGTGTGGGTCTCCCTCTAAGATAGAACGGTCCATGAATGCACCTGGGTCTCCCTCATCCGCATTACAGATAACATATTTTTGGTCAGCATCGTATCCTCTAGCAAATTGCCACTTAAGACCTGTAGGGAATCCTCCGCCTCCACGGCCACGAAGTCCAGCATCTTTAATGATTTCAATGACTTCTTCTGGTGTCATTTCTGTTAATGCTTTCCCAATGGCATGGTAACCATCGCGAGCGATGTACTCATCCAAGCTATTAGGATCAATAAAACCACAGTTTCTTAGAGCTATACGCATTTGCTTTTTATAGAAATCCATGTTCTTAGAATCACTGATTTTTTCTTCTGTCTCTGGGTCTTCAAACAATAATCTATCAACTTTTCTACCTTTTACGATATGCTCATTGATGATTTCTTCAGCATCCGCTGGTGTTACTTGAACATAGAATGTATTGTCTGGTAATATTTTCACTACAGGTCCTTTTTCACAGAAACCAAAGCAACCTGTCTTTAATACTTGTACTTCGCTGTCCATTTTATTATTCTTAATATGCTCCCTAAGATTATCCACAATTTTATCAGATTCTGCAGATTTACAACCAGTACCTGCACAAACTAATACATGCATTTTGTAGTTAGACATCTTTTAAGCCTCCTAACTTTATTATTCGATCGTTTTATGAGTAACAGGTATAATACCGTCTAATAACTCGCCATTTTTAATGTGTTTATCCACGACTTCTTTCGCTTTCTCAAGGGTTACATCACCATAAACAACAGGTTCACTGTTAGGCATTGTCACTTCAATGGTTGGTTCTGCATAACAATAACCCATACATCCTGTTTGTGTCACAACAACATTCTCAATACCCTCTTTTGCACATTCATCAATGATGAAATTCATGACTTCACGAGCACCAGATGCGATACCACATGTTGCCATAGCCACTTTTACTTGAATCAGTTCATCTACGTTTTCACCTTTTTCTCTAAGGTCTACTTTAGATTGAACATGTTCTTTTATTTTCTTAAGCTCATCAAAAGATTTAATTTTTGCCATTTTTTTTCCTCCTTTAGAGATGATTGAATACGTCTATTTGTATTCTGCTAGAATATCTTTAACCATATCCTTTGTTACACGGCCATATACTTTTTCTCCAACCATGACTACTGGAGCAAGTCCACATGCTCCTACGCAACGAAGTGACGTAATGGAGAACTTTCCATCAGGTGTGGTTTCCCCTACTTCAATATCAAGTTCTTTTTTAAGTTCATCCAGTACTTCGTCTGCACCACGTACATAACAAGCTGTTCCCATACATACGGCTACATCGAATTCACCTTTTGGTACCATGGTGAAATAAGAGTAAAAACTAACTACTCCGAATACCTTTGCTGTTGATAAATTTAATTGCTTACCTACAAACTTTTGAACCTCTTGTGGTAAATATCCAAAGATGTCTTGAGCTTTGTGTAAGACACGAATAAGCTCTCCTTTTGTAGATGGCATGGCATCAATATATTGCTCCAATTCTTGGAACTTTTCTTCTGTTAATGCTGTGTTAACTGCCATTTGGCTTACCTCCTTAATGATATAATGTAAATGATTAATAAATTATAATAATTCATTAATAATAACTAGCAACCTTTGTCGGTTAATGAAACCTACTATTCATCTCATGATAAAGTGTGTAAAGCTTTAAATACAGACTGAATACTTTTGTCTTCAACGTCAATTGCATGCCTAGCGATGCCGATATATCCAAGTTCATGAGCATCAGATGATTGAATGATGGTGTAATCTTTGTATTTCTTTTTATACGTGGCTAGGTCTGCAAATCGAGAAACTTCTAATACAGACGTTTGAAGATCTTCTGGTATCATACCTAAATTTGATAAGATACTATAGCTTGGTCGATCAATATGTGCTGGTATGGCTATACCCCCATGGGTATGAATTAAGCCTATCACTTCATTAAGAGATAGATGAACTGCCGTTGATAGGAATTGCTCCAATTCCTTAACCACGTCATCATCTTTGTTCATGATTTTTTGAGAACCAAAGATGCTCACTCTGTTGTGAAGTGTTGGTAAGGAAGCATATATTTTCTTTTGAACATTGTATACATCTTCCAGGCTTAAAAATAATCCCAACACATGAATTTCTTCCCTTGTTTCAATTTCAATGCCTGGAATTACGATTAAATCGGTGCTTTTGGCTACTTCCATTACTGCTTTTACATTCTCTGCTGAATTATGGTCCGTTATGGCTATGGCATCTAGCTCATTTAAAAGTGCCATATTGACAATATTATTAGGGGTCATGCCATCTTCACCACAAGGTGAAAGAACCGTATGGATATGAAAATCTACATGTAATTTCATAAAGCAGCACCATCTTACGTTTTTTATTGTTAATATTTTATCAAATATATGCAAGATACAAGAGATATTATAACAAAAATAGTGACAAAAGTAAAGCAGCACTAATCGTTTTTATTGACATTTTTTTTATGGCATAAAATAAAATGGAAGAAAAGCTATAACGCCTTATATAGTAGGGTTTTAGCCTTTCTCAAAGCTGACGTATTTATCTATATTTTTTATTTTCATTCTCGTATTTGTTTTATCTGTAACATGCATTTTTTAACTTTTACTGATTCAGGATAAGCATTCTTTGAATAACAAAATTAAGTAAAATGACAAAAAAAGACATAAACATTGTATTGTTTTTTCACGGATATACCCCTATTGATCTTATGCTACATGGCTTATTTTATCTTCTATATACCCACAAACTTATGAGAATAAGGCACTTTCTACAAATTCATCAACCTATAGGGTGACATCCATTATCATTTTTATGGTTTTAATAATGGTTATCATTATGTTGCAAGGTTCATATTTAGCACTTTCAGCCATTAATCTCTTGTATAGAAGTGCACAAAAAAACACTTGACATGATGATAGGATGCTTCACGCCAAGTGTTTTCTTAAATTTTTTTATTACGGTATGGATAAGTTGTCCTTCGAACCAAAAACAACCCTGAAAACTACTTTCTATCCGATGATGTTGTTTTATTTTTCACTACGCCTCTTTTATAGAGAATATACTGTCCTTTATTCAAAGGGTCAACTTTTGTTTTCTTGCGATGACATTCTACCTCTTTGGGTGCATCATCATAACCAGTAAAATGGGTGACCCATACTCCTTTTCCCTCGGTATAGCTTATGACCTCTAATTCATACTTTCGGCATAATGCAGCAGGTATTGTTCCCTGTATGCGATAAAAGGGACCCATTGGTTCAGGTTGACGAAAAACTGCTTTTTTACATATGAGGTCCGACATGGCTTTTCCTAGCATGGCTTGGGGTATTTTAAGCTTGAATGCCAGTATGGGCCACAACAATTTTGTTTTGGCTTGGTGGACAGCTTCTAACAATACCATTGGTGTCACATCGCGAAAATCAGAGGGTGTACTATTGACACTACAGAATTCCCCTTTAATAAGGGTAATGCGTATATCTGTTAATGCCCAACCTTTTAAGCCTTGACTAAATGCGTGATGAATCCCATCTTCTATACCATTCTGAAAGCTTCTAGGCAAAAAGCCTGTTGTTACTTCTGAATGATAAACTAATCCGCTTCCCCGTTCTAGGGGCTCAACCCTTAATCCAACGGTAGCAAAGAAAGGATGGTCTTTCGCATATTTATACATGACAGCTTCACCTATACCCACTGGTGTTTCTTTATAAATGGTCATGGGTTCTTCAAATAAGACATTCAGCTGATATTCTTGGTATAAACGATCTCTTATGATCTCAAGTTGTATATCCCCAAAGATATTCAAATAAATATCCTGCTCGATGTCACTTATTTCATATTGAAGATAAGGGTCTTCTTCTGACATAAAAACTAAAGCGTCTAAAAGTTCTTTTCGCTTATAATCCTCTACCGGTTTGATCTGGACTTTTAAAGTAGGCGTACCCAATTGGATGGTTCCATGTGTCATAGCCTTACCAAAGCTATCACCCACCTGCAAATGTTCCATACCATATAAGATGCCTATATCACCACTTGTCAATGTATCAACAGGAATGACCTTGCCAGATGACAAGCCTTCTATCTGCGTCACTTTATGCCCTTTAAGATAATCTCTTGTGTGCAGTTCCCCTTGGTATAAGCGTACATACACTTGCTTTTGATTATTGGTGTTACGTTTGATTTTGAATACCAGGCCAGATGGTTCCTCTTGTTGGTTGCCTGTTGGGTAAGCAGGTATAAAGCAGTCTATGGCTTTTATCAGTCCTTCCATACCGATATTGTGTAAAGCACTACCATACAAAATGGGATATATTGTCCCTTCATGAGCTAAGGTTATAATAGTCTCCTTCATGGTTTCTATGTCAACACATACATTATCCACATAGCTTTCAAGGTATGTTTCATTGTAGTCAGCCAAAAACTCCAACACCTTCTGTGAAGCCGCTGAGAAAATATCCCCTACGCTACATGACCTATCCCCAGCATGGGCTACTTGCGTTAAGGGTAACCCCTTTGGTGTTAGATTCTTTTTAATATCATCTAAGAGTTGATCCATATCTACACCTATCCGATCGATTTTATTGACAAAGATTATGGTTGGTATCTGTCTGCTGCAAAGGGCTTCAAAAAGGAGATTGGTATGGGATTGAACCCCTTCTTTGGCAGATATAACGAGGATAGCACCATCCAGCACTTGCATGGACCGTTCAACCTCTGCAATAAAATCACTATGTCCAGGTGTATCAATTAGATTAACTTTTGTTTCCTCAAACATAAAAGAGATAGGCGTTGCTTGTATGGAGATACCTCTTTGTCGTTCAAGGGCCATGGTATCGGTTTGGGTATCGCCATGATCAACTCTTCCAATGTGTCGTATGGCTCCTGCTCTGTGTAATAAGTGTTCTGTTATGGTTGTTTTTCCAGCATCCACGTGTGCGTAAATGCCTATATTTTTTATTTTCAATTGCGTCATCCTCACTTTTCGTAGGATGCTCTATGAAAACCATCATCTATACACGAACTGAAAAGTACCAATTCAAGGTGATCGTCTTGTTCACTTTATCGTATCGTACTTGATGGTTTCTCATCACCATCCCTTATGATTTTTCTTTCTTTTACGACTTTCATTGTATTTTTTAGCATATAAGACCACTTCTTTCTTTTTATTTTTTATGATTATTGATTCTTCGTTTAATGCTCTAAACATAGCATGATGTACCACTTTCGATAAAATTGGGTACAAAAAAACACAGAGTTCATCCTGTGTTATGTGTTGACGCTATAACAGTACTATTGGACTCTTCACATGATAAATGAACCTAGCAAGAATAAACCTCTCTATAAGGTCTTGCTAAACATTCATTTATACTTGTATGCAGTTCCTACTGTATTTTTTCCTTTTTCATATACGATCATCTCCAATAATGAATTGGTAGTTTCATGGTATCATTTTTCATCCATAAAATCAAGGAGAAGATTTACGCAGTTAAGCCTATTCTTCTCCTTGTACCTATTAATTTCTAAGTCCTATTAACTTTTTATTTTGCTTCATCATCGTTAATTCTTGTATTTGGGGTTAAATCATATGCTAATGGATACAGCTTCATATGAGAGTTGACCATTAACTTAAGTTTTAGCTTTTTACTATCTGCTCAGTACTTTCTTTAAGAACTTTCCTGTATAGGACTTTTTAACTCTAACGACTTTTTCAGGTGTACCTTGAGCAACAACCAGCCCCCCCTTATCGCCGCCTTCAGGTCCAAGATCAATGATATAATCTGCTGTTTTAATCACATCCAGATTATGTTCAATGACAAGTACGGAGTTACCTGCTTCCACAAGCCGCTGAAGAATCATGATTAATTTACTAACATCCTCAAAATGTAGTCCTGTTGTGGGCTCATCCAGTATATAAATGGTCTTTCCAGTACTTCGCTTACTGAGTTCTGTAGCCAGTTTAACACGTTGCGCTTCTCCCCCAGATAAGGTGGTTGATGGTTGCCCCAGTTTAATATAGGTTAAACCTACATCATACAGGGTTTGAAGTTTATTCTTGATTCTTGGAATGTTCTCAAAGAAAACAAGGGCATCTTCAACTGTCATATCCAGTACATCGGATATGGTTTTATCTTTATACTTCACTTCAAGGGTTTCTCGATTATAACGCTTGCCATGGCATACTTCACAAGGCACATAGATATCTGGTAAAAAGTGCATTTCAATTTTAATGATGCCATCACCTTTACAAGCTTCACATCGTCCACCTTTTACATTAAAACTAAATCGACCTTTTTGATAGCCTCGCATCTTGGCCTCTGCTGTACTGGCAAATATATCTCGAATATGGTCAAAAACACCTGTATAGGTGGCTGGATTGGATCTTGGGGTACGTCCAATAGGTGATTGGTCAATATCAATGACTTTATCCAGATGTTCAAGACCTTCCATGCTGATGTGCTTGCCTGGTTTAATTTTAGAACGATTCAGGTCACGAGCCAAACGCTTATAAAGAATCTCATTGACAAAAGAACTTTTACCTGAACCGGATACACCTGTCACACATGTAAATATACCAAGGGGTATGTCAATGTTGATGTTTCTTAGGTTATTTTGCTTTGCGCCTTTTACCTTAATCCATTTGTGGTTAGTAGCACGTCGCTCTTTCGGTATGGCAATCTGCCTTCTTCCACTAAGGTATGCCCCTGTTATGGAATGTTCATTGTTCATGATTTCTTCTGCTGTACCTTCTGCAACCACCTCACCACCATGTGCACCGGCACGTGGGCCAATATCCACGATATAATCTGCTTCAAACATGGTATCTTCATCATGCTCCACAACAATAAGAGTATTCCCTAGATTCTTCAGGTTGTTGAGTGTTTTCAGTAATTTTTCATTATCCCGCTGATGTAAGCCGATACTTGGTTCATCCAGTATGTACACCACACCAACTAAGCCAGAACCAATCTGTGTAGCCAGACGTATTCTTTGAGCTTCTCCTCCGGATAAGGTACCTGCTGATCGTGATAAGGATAAGTAATCCAAGCCAACATCTACTAGAAAGCCAACACGTGCATGGACTTCTTTTAGAATCTGCTCACCAATCATCAATTGACGATTGTTTAACGTCAGTTGGTCAAAGAACTGCTTAATATCCCGAATGGACATTTGCGTGACTTGTGAAATGTTCTTGTCACCAATTGTAACTGCCAGAGCTACAGGATTCAGCCTGGCTCCACTACATACTGGACAAGGTGTATTGGTCATGTAGGATTCATATTCTTGCTTCATATAATCCGATGACGTTTCCTTGTAACGACGATGTAGGCTTTGAACCAATCCTTCAAAGACTGTTTCGTACTTGCCTTCACCTCTTTCACCTGAATAGGTGACCGTGAATTTCTCCCCTTTTGTACCATACATGATGATATCTTTTATTTCATCCGGATACTTTTCATAAGGTGTGTCCAATTTAAATGTATACTTCTTCGCCAAGGATTTGAACATACTGCTTACATGACTCTCCTCATTGGAAGCAGCGACCCAGCCAGGTGCTACAATAGCCCCTCCATTGATGCTCAGCTTTGGATTGGGAATAATGAGCTCTGGATCGAACTTCATTTTGAATCCAAGACCATGACACTCAGGGCATGCTCCAAATGGATTGTTAAATGAAAATAATCTGGGCTCTATTTCATCAATGCTCACGTTACAATCTGGGCATGAAAAGTTCTGGCTAAAGTTAAGTGGCTTGCCATCAATTTGATCAATGACTAAAAGCCCGCCTGTTAACTTCATAGCCGTCTCTATGGAATCCGTTAATCTTTTTTCAATGCCTTCACGAATGGCTAGCCGGTCAATAACGATTTCAATGGTATGTTTTTGATTTTTATTCAACAGAATATCTTCCGATAGCTCATACATGTTGCCATCGACTTTAACTCTTACATAACCACTTTTTCTTGCTTGGTCAAGTAGTTTGAGATGTTGACCTTTTCGACCTCTTACAACAGGTGCCAATACCTGAATTTTAGTACGTTCAGGTAAATTCATAATCACATCCACCATTTGGTCCACTGTCTGGCGGTTAATGACTTTCCCACACTTTGGACAATGGGGTATCCCTACACGGGCATAGAGGAGTCTTAAATAATCATAGATTTCTGTTACGGTTCCTACTGTGGACCTTGGATTACGGCTTGTGGTTTTCTGGTCGATGGATATGGCAGGGGATAAACCTTCAATATTATCCACATCCGGTTTTTCCATCTGTCCAAGAAATTGTCTTGCATATGCAGATAATGATTCCACATAGCGCCGTTGCCCCTCTGCATAGATGGTATCAAAAGCCAAAGAGGATTTCCCTGAACCACTAAGTCCTGTAAAAACCACGAACTTTTCTCTTGGTATGGTTAGATTCACGTTTTTCAAATTATGTTCTCTTGCGCCTTTTATCGTAATTACATTCTTTCCCACGACGTCACCTCATTCATATCTTAGCAATTTATCTTCTGCTTAATGTTTCTTATAATTCTTCCAGCTGTTTTTTTAACTGGTATAATTCATCTCTTAACTGAGCAGCTCGTTCAAATTGTAAATCTGCAGCAGCTTGTTTCATATCTTTTGAGCATTTTAGTACAGCTTTCTCTAATTCTTCTCTGCTCATGGATTCGGGATCTTTACTTAATTCATAGGTGGCTTCATCTTCTGCTACCTTGGTGATACTGATGATATCTCTTACAGGCTTGTTGATGGTCTGTGGTGTGATACCATGCTCCTTATTATAGGCTTCTTGAATACCTCTTCTTCGGTTTGTTTCGGATATGGCACGGTCCATACTGTCTGTCATGTTATCCGCATACATAATAACACGCCCCTGATCATTACGAGCTGCTCGCCCGATGGTCTGAATAAGAGCTGTTTCAGAACGCAGGAAACCTTCTTTATCAGCGTCTAAGATGGCTACTAGCGTAATCTCCGGTATATCTAATCCTTCACGTAGAAGGTTGATGCCAATGAGTACATCAAATACATTCATACGTAAATCACGTACGATCTCAATACGTTCCAAGGTATCAATATCCGAATGAAGATACCTGACCCGTATACCTGATTCTTTCATATAATCTGTCAAATCTTCAGCCATACGCTTGGTGAGTGTGGTGATCAATACTTTGCTGTTCTTCTGGATTTCTTTCTGTACATTATAAATAAGATCATCAATCTGCCCTTTGATAGGCTTCACTTCAATGGGCGGGTCCAGTAACCCTGTGGGACGAATAATCTGTTCTGCCATGACCTGTTTGTGCTCATATTCATAAGGACCAGGTGTAGCGGATACAAAGAGCACTTGATTTAACTTATTCTCGAATTCGGTAAAATTAAGAGGTCGGTTATCCTTAGCTGACGGTAAGCGGAATCCAAATTCCACAAGGGTAGATTTCCTGGATTGATCCCCTGCGTACATGCCTCTTATCTGTGGTACTGTCCTATGGGATTCATCAATAATAAGTAAAAAATCATCTGGAAAGTAATCAAATAACGTATGGGGTGGTGCTCCTGGTTCTAATCCAGTCAAATGTCTAGAATAGTTCTCTATACCTGAACAGAAGCCTGTTTCACGAATCATTTCAATATCATAATTGGTCCGTTGTGCAATACGTTGCGCTTCTAGCAGCTTGTCTTGATCACGAAATGCTTTGACTACTTGTGTTTTTTCTTCATCAATAGCCTGAATGGCCTTCTCTATTTTGTCAGATGCAATCACATAATGTGATGCTGGAAATATAGCAATATGGTCAATGTAGCCTAGAATTTCACCTGTAATCACATTGATTTCTGTTAAGCGTTCAATCTCATCACCAAATAATTCAACACGCACTGCTCTATCCGAAGATGTAGCGGGGAAAATCTCAACCACATCACCTCTAACCCGAAAAGTGCCTCGTGTAAAATTCATATCATTACGCATGTACTGTATATCCACTAATTTCCGTAGTATGTCATCTCGATCTTTGATCATACCAGGGCGCAAAGATAATACCATGTTCTGATAATCAATGGGACTACCAAGACCATAGATACAAGATACACTGGCCACGATGATGACATCCTTACGCTCAGCTAATGCCGCTGTGGCGGAGTGTCTTAATTTATCAATTTCCTCGTTAATGGAGGAATCTTTTTCTATAAAAGTATCCGTATGAGGGACATATGCTTCTGGCTGATAGTAATCATAATAGCTGACAAAATACTCCACAGCATTGTTTGGGAAAAACTCTTTAAATTCACTATAAAGCTGGGCAGCTAATGTTTTGTTATGGGCCATGATAAGCGTGGGCTTGTTTAATTGTTTTATGATATGTGCCATACTGAAGGTCTTACCTGAACCTGTTACACCCAGCAACGTTTCAAATGTATTACCTTGCTTAAAGCCCTCTGCCAATTCTTTGATGGCTTGAGGCTGATCACCTGTAGGTTGAAATTCTGATACTATTTCAAATGCTGACATATCGTCACCTCTTCTCTATGTTTAACAATAGACATGTTATCTTCATCCTAACTATTATATCATAAGGAACAAAAAATGCAAACATATGTTTGCATTTTAATTTGGTAATATTTATGGACTTTATTTTATTTTCGAAAACGGTTTTTTATTATATGAAACAACCCTATTTTCTGTACACTTTGATGACGGTAGATAATTCTAGGGTTCTCTGGTATAAGTCTAACCTGTAAATCACGGATACCATCGGGATAGGCTTTAAACTCGAAGGTTTCCATATCGCCGTTTATATGTTGGACTTCAATCCACAAAAACGTATATTCATTTTTCAGAATAGCTCGAAACTGTCTTGTATTGAGCACTTCAATATCATTCACTTTGGTAATGATGTCCCCTAATTTCATACCCATCTGGTCCGCTGGACCATCTGCAATGACACTCATAATCCTTACACCTTTTTCAGGTAAGGTATAGAGGGGTGCATGGGTGTTTTCAATGTGTTGCTCATATAAAATTAAACCTTCATGCATGCCTGCCATTAAGATAAGACCGATGACTTGAAGGGCCATATAATTCACCGATAATATGGCTAATACAATCAGTATAAGGCTATAAAACAACAACTTGACAGCTGTTTTCTTACACCGTTTTTTTGGTTCCTCACAGTATGTGGTACTGCTGTATCCAAGAGCCCCTACAAAAGGCATCAACCCATAGAAATATGTACTCATACCGCTAGGTACGTCTTTTAACAACGGCCACCAATTAGGCATCTCCACCACTTCTGAGCTGGCTACACTACCAGCTGACAGGACAAGCATGGCTATGGGAAGGGGCCAGTACTTTTGCATGAGATGACCAACCATAATCTGATCATCTTTTTTGGACACAATGGGAATGGCATCGTCTGCTCCTACAAAATAGATGAGAATGGCTTCCATCAAGTGCAAGATGCCAACCAGTGCTAGAAGCCCGCTGATATTGATGTTGATATTGGGTAAGGTAATGCCAAATATCTGCTGTCCCCTGAAAATCATAGATAAAACACCCATGACAGAAGCGGCGTAAGAAAAACACAGATACCGTATGTTGATAAGTGCCAAACCAAAGGCTAGTGGTAACAGAAAGATCAGATAGTATGTAAGATTCATAGGGAGCCCAATGACCGCAATAATCAGGCTCCCTATGCTACCTATAATAATGCCTTGTAGAATAGATTCTACAAGGGCATTAATGACTGTTTTCGAATGATCGAAGTTATAGATATTGATATTTTTATATTTCTTAATGAGCATATAAATAATCCAAATCACGAAGACAAAAGAAAAGTTAAGTATGGCTCGTGATAGTGACACCAACGTTATATGGATGATTTCTAATAAGGCATTCATATCGTTCTCCCTGACTCTAACACATATTATTCTTTGTCTGCTATTGCTTTGTTTTCTTTAATTTTTTCTCCCAGTACCTGAATGGCTTTATCTAATTGGGTATCTTCTTCCCTTGGTACGGTAAGATATTTCTGCCATTCTTCTGGCAGCTCTGCCTCTATATCTGGTGTAATCCCTTTATCATGGATATAATCACCACTTGGTGTAAAGTATTTGGCAATGGTTAGTTTAATAGCTGACCCATCTTCTAGAGGAAAAACCCTTTGTACAAGGCCTTTTCCAAAAGTTGTTGTACCAACAAGTGTTCCCGTTCCACTATCCTTTACAGCTCCAGCAAGAATCTCTGATGCACTGGCACTGTTTTCATTAACCAATACCACCAGTGGTTTATTAAATTGATGCTTATTATCGGAATAGGCTACTTGTCGGTTACCTTCTTTATCTTCTGTATAGACAATAAGACCTTCTGGTAATAATTCATCTGCCATGTCAATGACAATGTTAAGAAGACCACCTGGATTATTACGTAAGTCAATAATAAGACCTTCTAACATTTGGCTTTCCAAGTCCACTAAAGCCTCTTTGAATTGCTGATAGGTTACTTCCTCAAAACCTGTGACACGGATGTATCCCATGTTATTGTCTAACATGTCATAAGATACCGTTGGCTCTGAAATAACATCCCGAATAATCTCAATGTCTATGAAATCTTCTTCTTTTACGTCTGTGTCTTTTATCTCCAGTTCACCTTCAGCATTTTCCACAATCTCTGGTCGATAAATGGTTAAGACCACTTTGGTATCTTTTTTACCTCGAATTTTATTTTGAACGACTTCTTCAAGGGATAATCCCTTAATATCTTCACCATCGACTTTTTTAATGATGTCACCAGGTAATAACCCGGCTTTTTCAGCAGGCGAACCAATAAAAGGTGACACAATCATAATGTCCTTGGTTTCTTCATTAAAATTAACAGCAGCACCTATACCTTGGTACTCACCGGTACTGCTTTCAATAAAAGATGCGTATTGGTCTTTGGTAAAATAACCACTGTACCGATCATCAAGGGTTTCAATTAAACCTCGATATGCATTTGCTTTTAACTGCTCTTTGTCGTAATCTTCCAGATAATATTTATCATCAATATAACGGATAATATCGTTGATTTTGGAATTAGGTGACTCATAACCTTCTTCCACAACTTGTATCCCATTATCATCTTCAATTTTTCTAATTAAGGGTCCTGCGCCTAAATAAATAATGTCAAAAATAAGGACAATGACAATACCGACAATCAAACCATATATAAACTTTTTCTTTTCAGCCATATGAATTCTCCTTACTGTGCTATTAATATTGTATTGATTTTTACCCCGTATTATACCTTTATAGGCACAAAAACTCATCCTTATTATTGAAGTCCCTTATTCAGTTTATCCCATATCGTACTTAATCATTATTTTTTCTTCAAAATTTTGTCCGGGTCTACCCATTCACCATTTTTCTTGATCCCTAAATGTAAGTGAGGACCTGTTGACCAGCCTGTACTACCGGACTTAGCAATGATTTCACCGGTTTTCACTTTGTCACCTTTTTTAACCAACATCGTCGCATTATGAGCATACGTACTTATGTAGCCTCCACCATGGTCCACAACGATATAATTGCCCCATACTTTCATATATTGTGCAAAAATCACTTCACCTTTATAAATGGCTTTTACAGATGTACCTGTACTAGCTCTTATATCAAATCCTGTATGAAACGAGGGTTTCCTTGTCTTAGGATGTGTCCTGGGACCAAAATGGGATGTTATAAAATAATTGTTGTTAAAAGGCCATTTCATCATACCACCATCGTATACCATCTTACTCTTAACATTTTTGATGGATGCTAAAATTTTCTTTTCTTCATCTTCAAGAGCTTGTAACCTTGCCAGAACGGTTTCTCGCTCATTATCTAGTTTAATCATTTCTCTTTCTTTGTTGGCTTGTAACTCTTCTACTTCTTTCTTCTTCATATCAAGGTCGTCTCGTAAAGCAATAAGACTTTCTTCTTCAGCAGCTAGTTTTTCTTCTTTTGCAACAATGTCATTTTTTATGGCTTCCAGGTCCTGAAGCATGTTGTTGTCATATTGCATCATGGCATTCACATACTCCACCCGATTAAAAAATTCACTGAGATTCTTAGAGGCAATTAAGGCTTCCATGTAAGCTGTGTTCCCATACTCATACATGATTTTAATGCGCTCTGCTGTTTGTTCAAAATAGGCCTGTTCTTTTTGCTTGGCTTCATCCAATTCCAATAAGGCTTGGTCAATTTCCTCACCTTTTAAGGCAATGTCCTGTTGGACTTCCTTGATATTGGTTTCATATGTATTAATCTGCTTGTCCAACTCATGCATACGTGCCACCACTTTATCAATGGTGCTTTGTAAATCTTTTACTGCATCTTTACCTTCATTAATACTGTCTTCTGTGTTTTTCTTATTATCTTCTAAATCCTTTAACTGTTGTTCCAATGAGGTTGCAACGCTATTCACGGTGAGCATGATGAATAATATAAACACCACGCCATAACGTATTAATTTTTTCATATGTATCCCCCTTGCTTTCTTATTACACTCTTAAATGTTTACGTATGGTTAGACGACTGCCAACAACACCAATCCCCATACCGATAATTAAACTTAATGGAATTAACATTTTAAATATATCACCTATACCCACAAAATAAATAAACTGGCTCACAATACCAAATTTCTCAACCACAAGATCCATCACATAGTCGTAGGCAAAATAAATGGCTGCCAGTGGTATCATGGCACCTACGGCTCCAATAACCATCCCTTCAATGATAAATGGAAACTTAATCAGGTAATCTTTTGCACCAATGTATTTCATAATGTTAATCTCATTTTTACGTAAAGCAATACCCAGTCGCACGGTATTCGCAATTAAGAAAACAGAGATAACAATCAAAATGATAATCAGTACAATGCTTATATAATTAATAAAACTATTAAATCCTTTTAAAATCTTGGTCACATCTTGTTCTTGTTTGACAATCCGAACCCCTTCTAAAGTTTGAATGTACTTCACAAGGCTATCTTGTTGATCAATGGACTTTACTTTCACCAAATAGTTATCGGAGTTCATCAGCGGATGATTGTTATCATTCCATGCGGATAAATATTCTTCTTGTCCTTTATACATTTCCTTAACGGACTCCCAAGCATCTTGGGGTGATATGTAATCGATGGATTTCACTTCTTCTCTATTGGTGATTAAAGTCTGTATGGCTTTTTTCTGACTTTCTTCAATGTCTTCCTTAAAGAAAACAGTTATACCTAAATTACTTTGAACCTCTACCAGTGTGTTTTCCACGTTAGCCGCTACGATGTAAAAGATGCCTACAATGAATAAGCAAGCTGCAATGGTACCAATGGAGGCCATGGACATCAGTCTATTTTTAAATATATTCACAACACCTTGTTTAAAACAATAGTTGATGGTTCTAAGCTTCATCTCCGTAGTCTCCCCTTTGCACATCTCTTACAATACTACCATTCTTAAGCGTTACTACGCGTTTTTTCATGGCATTGACCATTTCTTTATCATGGGTCACCACCACAACGGTTGTACCTCGCATGTTAATCTCTGTCAGTAATTTCATGATTTCCCACGAATTACTGGGATCAAGATTCCCTGTGGGTTCATCTGCAATTAAAATGGGCGGGTTATTCACAATGGCTCTGGCTAAAGCCGTCCTTTGCTTTTCACCACCTGATATTTCCTTAGGATACATTTTCGCTTTCTTGGATAAGCCTACCATGGACAATACGGTGGGTACCATGCGCCTTATTTTTTTATTAGGTTCTTCTGTCACTTTTAGTGCAAATGCAACATTGTCATACACACTCATCTTATCCAGTAATCGAAAGTCCTGAAATACAACCCCTATATTTCTTCTCAATATGGGAACATAACGTTTTTTTAATCGGGTGATGTCTTTATTATCAATGATGATTTTGCCTTCTGACGGCTGTAATTCCTTCATTAATAACTTAATGAGGGTGGTTTTACCTGAACCACTGTTACCGACAACAAAAACGAACTCTCCCTTTTGTATTTGAAGCGATACATTATTCAAAGCCGTTACCCCATTGGGGTAAATCTTTGTCATGTTTTCTAGACGAATCAAAGATGTTCCTCCTTACTCCCTACATGTATGGTTACTTGTTCATATGTACTGTATTGTGTCTTATTATAGTTTCTTATACCACAACAAAACTTAGGCAATTACATGTTTTGTAATTGCTTAAGTTTCATTATAAGAATAAAGGGTATTATTCAATTTAGAATTCAGATTCATTAATAAACTTCATATATTTAACCACCATTAATGCTATTTTAAATGTGATGGCATCTTCAAATACACGTAAATCCAATCCTGTATTTTTCTGTAGCTTATCTAAACGATAAACCAATGTATTTCGGTGAATGTATAGCTGCCTAGACGTTTCTGATACATTCAAACTGTTTTCAAAGAACTTATTAATGGTTGTAATGGTTTCCTTATCAAAGTCATCGGGTGATTTACCATGAAAGATTTCTTTAATAAACATCTGGCACAGTGGTAATGGTAACTGATAGATGATTCTTCCAATGCCAAGGTTATTATAACCAACGATGTACTTATCCACGTAGAATATTTTACCGACTTCAAGAGCCATCTTCGCTTCTTTGTATGACCGGGATACATCTTTAATATCGTTCACAATGGTACCCATAGCTACATAAACACTGCTCATGGCCTCTGTGTTTAATGTGTCAAGGATGACCTTCGCTGTTTTAGAAATATCCTCGTTTGTATCATTCTCCGTTATTTCTTTTACAATAATGATATTTTTTTCATCCACAGCGGTGATAAAATCTTTTGTTTTCGTTGGGAAAATACTGCGAACAATTTCAAGAGCATTGTTATCTTTTTCCAATCTTGTTTCCACTAAGTAGACGATTCTTCGAACATCTGTCTCAATATGCAATTTCTTAGAACGGTTATAGATGTCCACCAGTAACAGGTTGTCCAACAATAGATTCTTAATAAAGTTATCTTTATCAAATCTTTCCTTATAAGCTACAAGTAAGTTTTGAATTTGGAAAGATGCTATCTTGCCAATCTTATAGACATCTTCTGCTTCACCTTTTGCAGATACAACATATTCGACATTATGGTCATCATAGACTTTAAAAAATTGATAACCAAGAACCAGTTGACTCTCTGCTTGTGATCGGACAAAATCTGGTACTGCGAAATTGTATTCCTCTAAACGACCTTCCTCTGTTGTTGCTAGGATCTTACCATCAGCGTCCATAACACTTATGTCAATGCGTGTAATCGTTTTTAAGCCTTCAATGGTATTTTGAATAATTTGATTGGATATCATGTGTTTTCTCTCCCTTACACTTTTTCTATCGTAAACATTCTCTATTGAAATTATTTCCATCATTGGCGCTATTTATATCCCTTACTCTATATTTTATAGCAAAATTTACAAAAATAAAAGAGGTAACCTATAATTTTGTAGATTTCCTCTTAAACTTTAACAGTTTGTTTACATTTATTAGTTGTTTTTTATAACAGATTTTATCAGATAGGGACTTTTTTCATTTTAAATCATAGTCCACAGACTTATATCCATATGTAAGAGGTAACTATTACTAAATGCCATAAAGAACGATCTAAAAAAGGAAATGCCTAAGCATTTCCTTTTTTTATATGATCACTAGTTTGTGATAACTTTTTCTGTTTCTTTATCAAAGAGGTGGATTCTGTTTAAGTCAATGGCTAATTTCACTTTGTCACCTGGTTTTGCTGTTGAACGAGCATCTACACGAGCAGTGATATCATCTGATTCTGCTGTTAAATATAAGAATGTCTCTGATCCAAGCATTTCTGTTACATTAACGGTAGCTGTAACAATACTGTTAGGTGATGACTCTAAGAAAATTTGCGTATCATGAATGTCTTGAGGACGAATACCCATAACAACTTCCTTACCTACATAACCACCATCTACTAATTTCTTAGCTTTAGCGTCTGGTACACTGATTTTATTGGATGCAAATTCTAATTCTACGTTATTACCATTTTTAGATACTTTTACATCTAGAAGATTCATCTGAGGTGAACCAATAAATCCAGCAACGAATAAGTTTTGAGGCTTTTCGTATAGATTGGTTGGTGTATCTACTTGCATGATGAAACCATCTTTCATAACAACGATACGTGTACCTAATGTCATGGCCTCTACCTGGTCATGTGTAACGTAGATAATAGTTGTTTGTAATCTTTGATGTAATTTTGAAATCTCAAGTCGCATCTGAACCCTAAGCTTTGCATCTAGGTTTGAAAGTGGTTCATCCATTAAGAATACTTTTGGCTCACGAACGATTGCACGACCCATAGCAACACGCTGTCTTTGTCCACCAGATAAAGCTTTTGGCTTACGATCTAATAAATGCTCGATATCTAATATTCTAGCAGCTTCCGTTACTCTTTTTTGAATTTCTGCTTTAGGTGTTTTTCTTAGTTTAAGACCAAAGGCCATATTATCATATACGGTCATATGAGGATATAATGCATAGTTTTGGAATACCATGGCAATATCTCTATCTTTTGGCTCAACATCATTAACCATTTTGTCACCAATGTATAATTCGCCTTCTGTAATCTCTTCAAGACCTGCAATCATACGTAGTGTTGTTGATTTACCACAACCTGATGGTCCTACAAAGATGATAAATTCTTTATCTTCAATTTCTAAATTAAAATCTTGAACAGCAGTTACGCCTTGTGAGTAAACTTTTTTAATATTTCTTAATGATAAGCTTGCCATAACAATAGCCCCCTTGATTTTTTTGTTGTTCTATTTCCGAATCTTTATGTAGCTTACGTATGATAATATACTATATTTTAATTCCCAATACCATTGATTAATTCAACAAATTAGCTTATTTCATTTTGTATATTTTGTATATTGACGGGTTGTTTCTATCCTTATAACTAGAATAACTGATGGTTTAGTTTGTAAACTAGGTATAATGCATAATTTTTGCATGTTTTATGCATACACAATCCGTATTCTAGTAGCTTTTACTCAAAATGGGGATGAAAAACTAGGACAGTGTCACAAATCGAGTTTTTTCTTGGTTCAAATATAAGCCATATGGTCAATAAACAAAGGAAAAATAAGTTGTCCAATTGGTTAATATCAATAGATGTTGTTATAGTAAGAACTTTCATATAAGAGGTACAAAGGGACTACGTGGCGTCTTGCGAAGCAAGTTGTTGCGTTAGGAAAGTTTCCTTGACGCGTATGAAAACGCTTCTATTTCATATGCTAAATTCAGAGGACTTTCCTATAAGAAGAAAAAGAGCACCGTAGGGCCCTTTCATCTGTACATCCATACCTTGTCTTAATTGTATTCAATGAACCCTTCCCCGACCACTTCTCTTACATCAGCTACAATCACAAAAGCCTTTTTGTCAATATCACGGGTAATTTCTTTTAAGCGAACAATTTCTTTTTTAGATACGACACAGAGCAGCACTTCTTTACTCTCTTTGGAAAATTTACCATTTCCATTCAGCCCTGTGACACCACGTTCCAATTTTGCCATGATTTCTTTGGCTATTTCTTCGTTATGCCCAGATATAATGAATGCTGCCTTGGAGAAATGGATACCTTCCAGCATGGCATCCACCACTTTGGCTGTAATAAAGACAGCTACGATGGCATACATGGCTTTTTCTATACCAAATATAAAATAACCTGCCGTAATAATAACTGCATCTAAGAAAAACATGATCTGAGCAACGGATATGTGTTTCATATAGTTCTGAATAATACTTGCAGCTAGATCCGTACCACCCGTCGTGGAATAAGCAGAAAAAACCAGCCCAAGTCCTGCTCCCGCTAACACACCACCAAACACACAGCCTAACAGCATATCATTGGTAGCCACAGGCAACTTACCTGTATAGATTAAAGCAATGGACAAAAAGACTGTAGCAAATAAACTTCTACCTCCAAAACCTTTTCCTTTTATAGCAACGGCTAATAAGAATAGGGGTATGTTAATAATCAGGTTGGTAATCCATAGTTCCACACCACCTGGTACAATACCCGTTGTGAGTTCTTTGATAATAATCGCTAAACCCGTTACACCACCTGTTACTAAATTAAGTGGTACAAAGAACATGTTAAGTCCTGCAGCCAACAAGGTTGTTCCGATCATAATGATGATATAATCCATAAAGGGCTTTCGCTTACTTGTTAATTCCATGGTATGTCTCCTTCTGTTTCAATCTATTGCATATAGCCCTGTTAGATATGGGCGTCTTCTCAATGCTTTCGATGTCTGATGACATGTATTAAGAATAGTGGTAATTTTAGCATACGTCTTGCACGGGATGGCTGCTTAATGAGTCGATACAACCATTCCATATAGAGTTTTTGGAAAATAACAGGTGCTCTTTTTACATGACCTGCCATGCCGTCCAAAGACCCGCCTACACCTATAGCCACTTTGACACCAAGTTTTTCAACATGATCATCAATCCATTTTTCTTGGCGATAAGCACCTAAGCCAACGAGCAATACATCCGGTTGTAAGGATTGGATGGATGCGATGATATGCTTTTCTTCTTGATCATCAAAATAACCATCATGGGTGCCCATGACTTTTAAGCCAGGGTAAGCCTTTTCCATATGATGAGCCGCTTCTTCTGCTATCCCCTTTGCTGAACCTAGAAAATAGGCTGTCATTTTATTATCTGCTATTTCTGCCAGTATATTCTGGACTAAGTCATAACCTGCCACCCGCTCAGGTATGTCTTTTTTCATGATCTTGGCTCCTATGACCACGCCTATACCATCAGGAATGACTAAATCCCCTCGATTGAGAATGTTCATAAAGTCCATATGTTCATTTGCCATCATGACAATCTCGGGATTGGGTGTATAGATTTTATAGGCATTTTTTTCTTTTTTCAACTGCTGCACCACTTCATTCATGGCTTGGTCCATGGTATAGTTATCAAACTTCACACCCAGTATATCCACTTTCATTGACTGCCACCAACCCTTTCACGCATACCTTATCCCAACGTGCACCTTATTCATTAATTAAGTCCATGAGATATTTGGTATTCAATTCCGCTTTTTTCTTCATATCCACTTTGATCCGATTCAATTTCTCTACATAGGTATCATAATGATCGTACACATGATTGATAAGATGGCTTATTTTATCTTGTTGGAGTGTACTGACATCCCCAGCCGATGGCATATCCAATAACTCCAGATAGCAGCTCACCTTGGGGTCGTAAACAACACCCACCATGGGTACACTGCTTAGTGCCGCAAATAATAGTGCGTGGAGCCGCATACTAAAGATCATGTGCATTTCACCAATTAAGCTGATGATGGATGACGAATCCAGTTCTCTATCCAGCACATAAGCCTGGTGCTTCATCCTGCGACCAATGCGTTTACTGATACCAATATCTTCTTGATATTCCATTGGCATCAATACAATGGTCACATCTTTTTCTTCAATCAGTCGGTCACACACATCTGCTAAAACGTCTTCATAACGTAACTTATTCCATTCCCGAAACAACACCCCTACTAAAGGTTTATCAAGAGGAATCCCTGCATCTTTCAGTATATTCACTGCATGACGGTCAATGGTTTTCATTGAAAATACAGGGTCTGCTGTGACATGCATACGGGGTTTTGACACTCGAATATCCTTCAAATCTTTTAAGGATAATTCATCCCGCAAGGTAATAAGGTCCACTTGATTCACTATGTATTTCGTGATGATGCGATTAAGCCTTTTATTAATGGGTCCAATACCATTTGCATAGAGCATGACCTTTTTTTTGTACAGTTTAGCAAGCTTAATAATCCCTAGATAATACAGCAACGACCTTGTACTTGTCCGGTCTTGTAGAAGACTGCCTCCTCCACTGATAATGATATCTGCTTCTCTAATGGCATGTACAACAGCCTTCCAATTAAAACGATAGACGGATTTAATATTGTTTTCCTTCATGGTCATGGATGGGTTTTTGGATAAGGCTGTAATGTGCGCCTCGATATTCAGTTCTCTTATACCTTCACATATGGCAAGCAATATGGCGTCATCACCACAATTGCTATAGCCAATATATCCTGATATTACTATATTGATCATTAGAACACCCATTTCTTCTGTAGCCTTTAGTCATTACTCAATCTTATTATTCGATGTTTGAATCTATCCTATCCGTTCAATACGGTCTTTCATCTATCCACGTACAAAATTGTTTCTTTCTGATTTCAACACCATGATTAAGGCAATACAAATCCAGAAATACGTTACCATCATGGGTACCTCAAAAATATTCTCTGTGGCATTATTAAATAAAATACCTAATACACCTGCAAACAGCCCCATCATAAGGTCTTTCCGCTGTGTATTTTTTTCCATAATGACAGCTGTGGAACACCATCTTATCACACATATCAGTAGAAGTATATAAGCAATAAAGCCGATATATCCCATCTCAACCAAAGTCTTCAAGTAGTAGTTATCCATGTAAAAAGGTGATAACTCATGATTGGTCGCCACAGCGCCACCAAATCGCCCAAGACCAAGACCAATGGCCTTGTTACCTTCACTCCATTCATTAATCCCTTCGTTCCATCGAAAGGTTCTGCCGCCTGTACTTGCTTTAATGGCATATTCATCCGTTAACATATAACTGATACGACTGGAAATGGATGGAATCAGTATAACACCTAAGGCTCCAATTAATAGAATGGGTAATAATATCTTTTTATTTTTATAAAAAATATAAACGGCTATACCAAATGCAGCAGCTGCCCAAGCACCTCTTGAAAAAGTAAATAACAACCCACCACACATGGCCAAAGTAAAGCCTGCTGCAATGATTCTTCTTAGTATATTTTTATCCGACGTTATCAAAGCCAGTCCAATCGGTATAAACAACACGAATATGGAACCTAATATATTGGGACTCCCTACAATGGAGTAAACCCGTGTGGTAATGCTTTCTGCACTGTCTGTCCAGTTCCCTAACATTTCAGCCCCAGTGACATATTGATAACAGCCATGAAGACCCATGAGCCCACCAATGGTTGTTAAGGTCCATGTAATGTAAGTCACACCTTTTGTTGTATCCACTAATTGCACCACAAGGAAATACCATAATATATATTGGACAACTGCTCGAAGTCCTTCAATGGCAATGGTTAAATCCGGTGAATTAACACATACAAGAACAATGCCTATCACAACAAAAAAGACAATGGGTAAATCAAGGGGTGTCCACTTATAGGAAGCCCGCTTATAGCGTATCACCTTATAAATAAATAGACCAATCAGAACCAAAAAGAACAGTTCGTCCCATATCCCTCCAAATCGGGCTAAACCTGCTACATTTCTCACACCAAAATCTATAAAGGCATATAAGGCTAAGAGGATAATTGCTCGTTCATAATCCATTAAAACCGCCATGCCCAATAGTCCAAATAAGGTTAAACCAAGAGCCATACTGATGCCGAATTTTGCACCAACAGCACCCATGGCTAAACCGAATATCACAATAAGAATATTGATTTTATTCTTCACATCCCTCACCAACTCACTCTTTATTTTATATCCACATATTGTTTTACTCATATACACATGAACAGACCTGTTCTACTGTGTTAAGGATTTCCACAGTTTTCCTATAAGGCTTGAATCTTTGAATCTCATCCATAGGTAAACACCTATATTGGTACCGATCATGATGCCCACGAAAGCAACCAAGTATTTTACTTTATAGGCTGCAAAAGTACCCAACACCAGATTGGTCACAATATACCCAACAATGATACTCACCAATAATTGATTAAAAGCCCACAGCTTCGTCCTCTTCATGGCTTTCATGGCTGATCCAAAAACACCAATCATCCCACTTGACTTAGCGCCATGATGAATGGCTTTAAACATATACCCAAAACATTTCCCAATAGCACAACATACACGGTACACTCTGGCTTGTCGATAGAGGGGTGTTTTAGGTTCATAGCTTGGGTAGCTGTTCTCTTTTTTACGCGATTTATAGAATAAACTGTGTTCATGAATGTTGATGATATACTTACACATGCGATAAAATACACTTGATTGTATCATGTTCATGGTATCCCTTCCTTTCATCCATGGTCGTTTATTCTTTTATCTGATAGACATGGCCGGAAATATTGCACAGTTGCGTGGTCACCCAATGAGGTGTGCCTACTCGAATTTCCTGGTCACCTAATTTGTAAATAGGGTCTTTATCGGAAACCGTTCCTTTAATGGTCACCAAGGCCACCTTAAAGAAAGGATGTTTTTTCTTATGAACTGTACCGTTTTCATCTGTCACCGACCGGTAAGCATCTACAATGTCTACTTGGGTAATTTCAGCATCTAAATAACGTTTTTTCTCAGCTATCTTGTCCCCAACAGCAAGCTGGCTGAAATAAGCCTCGTAATTGGGACTTAACCGCACAACAAATTCCATTTCCTTTGTTCGATTAGAGGAAATAATAGAAAGATTGGTACCCCCCTTGAAGAACTTGGTGTACGCACCAAATACAACAGCAACGATGAGTACAATGGTGATTAAATCCAATATATTAATAAGACCAAATAACTTACCCTTTTCATTGATAATCTTCATGTTTTCACTCCCTTATATTATTCATCTAATCGAATTTCTTTCACATAACCCTGAATCTGACCTTTACTTGTCTTAATCCAATAGTTACTGCCTACCTTAATCATCTGTCCACCACTATCTATATATGGACCGCTTATATTGGCTTGGCAGATAATCCCCACTTCAATGGTTTTTTCTACAGGGTCTTTTGCCGCAATCAGGTTACCCTCTTTGTCTGTTGCCACATAATCGTTATCCCTTATTTCCACATAGTCGATTTCACCTTGCTGGTACTTATTTTGAGAGACCAGCTGATCACCTGCTTGAATGGATGCTGCTATATCTGCTTCAACCCGGTAAGCTTCTGCTACAAGATAGATTTCTTTTTTATTGGAACTAGACCCGGTTGCCGTTTCATCTGTTTTTTTAATAAACCGGTTATAACCCACAAAACCAATAGCTATAACAATAAGTATAATCAGTAAATCGATTAGATTAATGATACCGAATAATCGTCCTTTTTTATCCACTAATTTCATGACAACATTCCTTTCTCTAGACGAACTTCTGTTATCTATTTTCTATGATGATGTTTCAAAATATCTTCATAAATATCAACATGCATACGCGCCATTTTTTTATCTGAAAAATTGTTTTCAATGCGTTTGAATAAGGCATCACCAAGTGCAATACGTAATGCCTCATCATCTGCTAATTTTTCCATGGCATGGGAAAGGGCTTCATAATCCCCATCCTCAAAAAGCAAACCGGATTTGTCATGCTCTATCATTTCTGGAATCCCGCCAACAGCCGTCGTAATGGTAGCTTTTCTATGAAGACCACCTTCTAATAAGGCATATGGGAAGCTCTCACTGTGAGAGGTCAACACATTGATATCAATAGCCCCATGAAAACTAGGGATATTTTTTACAAACCCTAAAAAATGGATTGCTTCTTGAAGCCCATGTTGTTTCACATAGTCTTTGTATTTTTCCGTATGCTTGTCATCCCCATACCCTGCAATCAGAAATTGAATACGGGTATTTCTTTGGCGCACTTTTGCAGCTGCTTTTAGAAAAACAGGAATGCCCTTGACAGGATGAAGTCTTGTGACGATACCGATATAGGTGATGTTTTTGTCATAGGTCAACCCATATTGTTCAAGAAACGCTTCCTTTGTCAATGAACAGGGCTTTTCCTCAACAGCAATGCCGTTATAAGCCACATATATCTTATCCTCTTTGAAACCGCGCTTCACCAGCATGCCTTTAAATTGCTCTGTAATGGCGATAAAATAATCCATACGTTTTAAACTCATATAATTAAGTGGTGTATAGACCATCTTCTTATAGATGTTATTATCAAAATCGGACCGATAGTCACTATGTATGGTAGACACCATGGGAATTTTATATTTTCTTTTAATGAACATACCCAAAAAGTTCGCGCGTGCGCCATGACAATGTAGCAGGTTATAGCCATCTTTTAGGTGGTCAACAAGCTGATTAACAATCTGTAAATTATAACGTTTTTCTTGTTTAAGAATCACCACGTGAATACCTGCTTCTTTTGCCTCTTTGGCAAAGCTTTCATCTAACAAGCACACTAAAGTGATGTCTTCATATTGACTTAATTCTTTTAATAAAGTGATGACATGGGTTTTGGCCCCTCCATCATCGCCTCCACTAATGAGATGTAGAATTTTCATATCGTTCCTCAACCTTCCTATGGATTGATGTTTTTGAACCGATACCCCTTTTATCTATATACTGGGAATCCTGTTCCCTTGATTTCACTTTTATTTGACGTCATTGGTCGCTTTATTCAATATGTGAACAAGTTGATTGGTTAACGCCTTTCGCTCAAAACATTGTATTTTTTCCCAATGTGGATCAAGTGTGACTTGGTCTTGCTTCCAGTCCTTATAGAGTTTTTCCATCAGTTCCTTGATACGCGCCACATTGGTGGTTTCTGAAATATAGCCTGTTCTGGTATCACGGATCACATCTGCTGCAACGCCCTTTGGTGGTACAAGGGCAAGGATTGGCCGGTTGGTGTTCATGTATTCAAACACCTTACCTGAATAGAAATTTTCTGCACCTTTACCTTCACCTATGATGAATAAGAGGATATCTGAAGCTAATAATTGTTCAATACTCTCTCGGTGAGGCATATAAGGTAAAGCTGTCACCATGTCTTCAAGGCCATACTGCTGTTTGATATCCTCCATTTTCTTATTAGAAATATTCCCAATAAAACGTATGACTATATCCTGTCGGTCTATTTTTTCTTCATGAATCAAGCCATGGACAGCTTCTAAAAAGTAATCGGGTTTTCTTCTGCCATACATGGAACCTGAATAGGTAATCACCAATTTGTCTTTTTTCTTATAGCTTTTATCAAGACCTTCAAAATCTTCTTCGTCATAACCATTCGGTATCACATAGGCTTTATCTTGTATGGCATAGTCTTTTAAAAAGTTCTTTAACATCAATGGTGTATTGGTAATAAAGTAATCACAATGCTCCACAACTTCCTTTTCCATATGACGTTCTTTTTCCATACGTCTATTGGAATACCCAATATCCAATATATACGGGTTATTGCTCCATTCGTCCCTAAAATCAACAATCCAAGGTAAATGAGGCATATGTTTTTTCACATATAGACCTAATAAATGGTCACTGTAGGGATAGGATGTGGTGTAAATGGCATCTATAGGGTTGTTTTTTATAACCTCTAATAAACGGTCTTTATTTTTTTCATACCAGATACGGTCTCCGTCAGGTATCAGCAGCTTTCTTGCAATCACTTTGCCTAGGATATCAAAGGGCTTTTTCCACTCACTGAGGTCATAAGCTTTGGTGCGTATTACCTTAAGGTTCTCTGGTAAGTCTTTTAACAAGGACGCGTCCATTAAACCTTGCTGGCATTCCCTGGTAAAAACCATAGGTTCCCAGTCAAAGTCAGGTAAATATTTAGCAAACTTTACACTTCTTTGAACACCTGAACCACCCATGGGTGGAAACTGATTGGCTACCATTAATACTTTCTTTTTCATAAAAATTACCTTCTACCTTTTCCAAGTAAATGTGCATCAAATCCAATGTCTATAAGTGCGTCATGATTGAAGAAATTGGTTGTGTCATAGATATGTTTTTCACGCATACCCTCATAGACTTTCGCCATATCAATATCTCGAAATACCTTATGCCCCACACCTAAAACCACAAGGTCACTGTCTTTGCAAGCTTCGTAAACGTCTTTTTCCAAATACTTATAGTCATGAATGAAGGGGTCATATAAAGCGATGGTGATGCCGCTTACTTCTTCAAGCAGTTTAACTAGCTCGAGAATAGGACTCTCACGCATATCATCCACATCCGGCTTATAGGTCATGCCTAAGATGGTCACTTTTTTATGTTTTAAAGTGCCTAATATCTGACGGCATTTGTCAAAGACATAGGCTGGTCTGCCATCATTGGTCAAGCGTGCTAAAGTCATCATTTGTGCAAGATGTGGATGTTTCTCTACGATAAACCATGGGTCTACCGCAATACAGTGTCCGCCAACGCCTGGTCCTGGCAGGTGAATATTCACTCTTGGGTGTTTGTTGGAGAACGCTCGTACATCCCATGCATTGATGCCCATGGCTTCACAGATGGTAGATAGTTCATTAGCAAGTGCAATGTTCACATCACGGTAAGTATTTTCCATGAGCTTACACATCTCTGCTGTTGTGGCATCTGTTAGGTAAATATCACCTTTCACGAAGGCTTCATATAATTTCTTTACTTTTAAAGCGGACTTTTCATTAATCCCACCCACGATACGGTTATTTTCAACCAGTTCAAAGAGAATCTTGCCAGGTATCACCCGTTCTGGGGAATGGGCCACATAGAGATCTTCTCGCACATGAAGAGATGATTCCTCTAAGATAGGCACCACAACGTTTTCAACGGTATTGGGGGGTGATGTGGATTCTAATATAATGATATCACCTTTTTTAACAAAGGGCACAATGGACTGTGTGGCACTGACCACATAAGATAAATCAGCGGTTTTATCTTCGTTAATAGGTGTTGGTACTGCAATGATATACACATCTGCTTCTTCAGGTTGTGTTGCAGCTTTTAACTTACCTGATGCTACAACTTCTCTTACCATCACATCCAGATAGGGTTCTTCTATGATAATTTCTCCTTGGTTTAATGCCTGAACGACCTTCTCGTTCACATCCACACCAATGATGGGATAGCCATTACTTGCGAACATGGCCGCTGTAGGCAGGCCAATGTAACCTAAACCAAGGACACATATTTTTTGTTTCATGTTGTTCATCCTTTCTGTAAGTAGACCTTTTCATATGGCTCATCAAAATGTCATACCTTCATGTATATATTGAAAAGAATATTCGCCTCGCCATTTCATGGTTTCATCTTTCTTTAAAAATAAAGAACGTCCATTAATGAGATTGAAATATGATTTTTTATAATTAACAGTAAAAGCATAGGGTGTATCTTCTGCCAGATAATGTCCTTTGCCAAGGCCATAATCTGTATCCAGTATAACTTGTAAGCGATGCTTATGTCCTGCATAAACAGCATAGTCTTTTTGTGTGACGTCTTTATGAGCTAATGCTTGACTGGATGCGCCCACTGGATAAGGTGTTTCTTCTGAACTTCTGTAGATGATGTCACCGTCGTGAAAACTGTTTTGTGACTGTAAACCATAATACCTTTCAATGGTACAATCTGTCAATGCTTTTGTGGTCACTTGTACTTGTATACCTCTATTGGTTAACGTGTATGTCACGTGTTCTTCTAAAATATCTTCTTGACTGCCTGTGGTGTTATAGCCTTGTATCCTGTTAACCACCACAAGGCTTACCCCTACTACGGTATAATGGATGGTTCGGGCTGTGGGTAGGGTATCCTGTTCTAATGCATGCCATCCACCTGTAAAATTGGGGGTAACGCTTGATGGTCTGAATCCTTTTCTAACCATATAGGGACCTATCCAATCGGTGCAGGCATCTAATAGTTCTTCTTTTTTTACTTGTGCAAATGCTTCAGCGGTCCATGTATGGTCATGTGGCGTCAGGATGAATTTGGATATCCCCATGAGTTGATTAGGGCCTCTTGAAGCAAATTCAATCCAAAAATTCTGGTCGTGCTTATAGGAGAATCCCATATATACCTTATCTTCATAGGTCAGAATGGCTGCTTTTGATGGCAATCGCTGGAGGAAGCTTTGTCCTACTTGATTGATGTGATTGAATAAGGTCATACATATGATCACAATAAGGGATACGATTCTTAACATCTGTATCAAATCCTAAACTCTTGATTTTATCTTCTTGGCTGGTACACCACCGACGATGGTATAGGGTTGTACATCTTTGGTGACCACGGATCCAGCAGCGACGATGCTGCCTTTACCAATGCATACACCAGGTAATATAACCACCCTTGCACCAATCCATACATCATCTTCTATGGTTACTTCCCGAGGGGCTGTTATACCTTGTTCTATCATGGGTATATCGGTTCTTTTTGTTTCATGATTTTTTGTATAGATAATGGTATCTGGACCCATCATGACGTGGTTGCCTATGGTGAGAGGACCTTGTATGCGTGCGTTGAGTCCGATACCTGATTGTTCTCCAATTGTGATACCTGATCCATTTCCAAAAAATACGCCTTTTTCAATGTTACATGTTTTGGATGCGTGGTCAAATATATGTTGACATAAAAATCTCCTGAAGGGTTTTGCTCCAAGGTTGATGAAGCTGTCGGATTCAGGCATTTTTTTTCCAATGATGTAGTATAGGGCTAAATAAAGTTTTTTTGGAAGGTTCATGGTGGTTTCCTATTTCTTTCTTATTTTCTTGAGCATCTTTATCTCTTCTTTAAGTTCCCCTGTTAGTAGGAGCAGGGTAAAGTAGATGATGATGGATAGTATGATGGTTACAATAAGTATGAGTACGGTGAAGGTGTAGTGTTGGCCAATGATCCAGATGACAGTGCCGAAGGTGGCTGCGCTGAGGAGAATGCGTAGCCATGTTCCAGGCTTTACGTGCCATATGAAAATTCTACGGGCTCCTATAGAACTGAGTAGGAGGTATGTAGCGAAGGATATGACGGTTGTGATGGCTGCGAAGTAAAAGCCATATCGTGGTACTAGTATAAAGTTAAGGGCGATGTTGATGATGCCGCTTATTAAGCTGTTGTATAGGATTGTTTTGGTTTTGCCTGTTAGCTCCCAGGCTTTATTGCAATATTCTGTAAGGCCAAAGAACAGCATACCGATTGCAGTCCAGGCGACGATTTTTGAATAGCCGTGGACTTTTACATCTAAGACCAGATAGGATATGGGTTTGGCCAGTAAGATAATGCCGACGGTGGCGGGAATACATAACATCAGGTAATAACGAACGCCTCCGGACAAGAGGTGTGTGGCTTTTTCTTTGTCTTTTTGCTGCCAGGCTAGGAGTAAATTAGGGTATACAGCCCGCATAATGCCCATGATCATCATCATATAGATAGCTGATGCTAAGGAATAGTTGGCAAAATAGATACCAGCTGCTGCTTCCCCGTGATAGTACTTAATGATGTATCGGTCTGACTGATTGAGTACAAACATGGTGAGGCTTAATCCTATAAGGGGATAGCCGAAATTTAACATGGTTTTTAAGGTTTCCCTGGAAAACTTGCTCATGACAAAATAACGGTGCATGTTCAAACGTAAAAAGATAATAAGAGCAACGCATAGATCCATGGTTCCATGGGATATAAGGATAACGGTGACTTCTTTTTTATAATAAACAGCTAAGATAATGGTTAATATAAGCTTACCTATGGCACTGCCTACAGATAAGAGGAGGTTCAGCTTAATTTTTTTAAGGGCTACCAGCAGGTTAAGCATAATCTGTGCTAAACCGTAGGCTACAAATAAGTAAAAGGCACTGAGGAGCAGTGCATTGGAAAACCATGGGTTATTGAATATCACTAAACCAATGATACCAAGGCCTACAACTCCTGCACAGAGTAGATAGCTTACGATGCTTGTTGTGTAGAGTTCTGCTAATTGGTCTTTTTCTTTGTAGGCATTGACGTAGCGGTAGATACCATGCATTAACCATCCGAGAAGGATGAGGAATGTCACGGCTACCGTTGGGTTGACCAAACCGTATTCACCAATGACTTTTGCTGTAAATAGCTTGGTATAGAGGTTTAAGGTTAATAACCCAACAATGCCTTCAATTAATTTTGCTGGTAAATAAAATAAGATATCTTTTGATATAAATGTTTTTGATGTATTTGCCTTCATATGGCAACCTCACTTTTATCGGATGTATACGTTTTGTTGAGCTGACTATTCCGTTTCAGGGTCCATGATACGGTAGGGTCCCTTTACCATGATGAAGGATTTTTCAACCACTTCTAAGCCACGGCCATCGTCTCTAGGCACGATTAGCAGATGATTCTTAGGGGCAAATACACCCATGGATAGGTCAATACCTGCGGTGACGTCAGCTAAACCGTTGCCAGCATCATTACTAATGATCTTGCCTTTTCCTGCTCTTAATATCAACTCTGTACTGGCACCACAGATAATTTTAGAGCCAGGGTTTGCTTCTATGACAACAAATTCATTGGCAGCATGGTCATCCCCTGTGTTATCATTGGATCCGTTATGCTGATCATCTAAGTGGGTGGCAATATATCGGTCAATGCTTTCGTAAATCTTGGCCATATCCACACCTGTGTCTGGGTCGATGCCGCCATTATTTTGTTCTGAACTAGAACCATTTTGTTTTTTTACTTGTTCGAGTAAATCGGCTATTTGACTGTCTACATATCCTTTGGTTACAAGAGGATCGCCAATGGTACCTGCTTCCCCTCCTGATGCATTAGAAGAGATATAGAGTGCGCCTGTAATAACCACAACACAGCAACATACCCAAACATATATTTTTTTTGCCATATGCAACACCTACTCAATTATTATTTTTGGATATACATTCATTACGTTATACGTGATGTCATCGGGTGTGATTTCAAAATTAAGGAGATAGAAAGCGTCTTTTAAATCCACTTGATTATAGTTATGGACTTTATACCATAAGCCATTCACATCCATGTAACTAATGCCTTCTACATAATCACAATTAAAATCATAACCACTACCATTGATGACGAAGAGGTTTTTCCCTGTTTCTTCCTTGAATTTTTTTAGTACATCATGGAAGAGTTGTCCCTCTCTTTTATCTGAAAAACCATTTAATGGGTTTTTATTCATAGTCATTATAACATGTTTTTGGGGCGTCGCATATAAATCCTTGGTAAATTTTTTCCATTGATTAGCATCTGTTAAGCGCATACCTTTACTGGATGTTGCCAATTCGATAATACGCACATTGGGGTAGTCTTTTACCTGATAAGCGTTTTTCCAAACCACTTGCTCATTGGCTATATCCATTCCACCTAATTCCGTGCTGCCTACAAAAAGGCTAATATCCGATAGGGCATCCATTTTCTCAACCACCCGTCTTTGTATGATATAATCCAGTAAACGATTTTTACCGGCTGTACTACCAAAGACAGACATGGTCATCTTATCACCATGCAATTCCTTGTTATAATGGGGATCAAAGATACCACTGGTTGGTAAAATGAGTCCTGATGTATCACTGATTTCATGTACTGTTAAGCCATCAAAGCCCATACTCCAAGTGCCTGCTTCGGAAGCACGTAAGCTAACGGGATAGATGCGTTGAAGCTCTATAGGATAGGTCATGTTGTCTGGCAGCTTTGCCGTTACATATTGCCAGCCTGTCCAATCCACCTCATTAGCGAAGGACACTTTATGCTCTTTGCCAGCACCATCGATGATTTTACCTCTTAACCAATGCCCCATACCGTTACCATTAACCCATAGACCTAACTTGTTAATGGGTTGATTAAACACATAGGGTTTTTGAAACTTTACATAGGCCGCTTGGGTACCTTCTGAAGCATTGAAGGTATAGTCAAGCTTAATAGAGTTATTGCCTTCATAGCCTTCATTTATAACACTGGCTTGTGCAACCACTGTGTCTGGATAGACCACTGCCTCCACACCGGTGTTGGTATCAAAGGAATCAATGAGCTTTTGTTCCCTAGCAACAACCACGTAGCCGTAGACATTGGTACCACCTATGCTGCCAGTGATTAAGCTGATGCCTTCTTTTTCCGCTACGAATTGTCCCCCATCATTAAAGGAACCCACTTGCTGATTCTGTAATTGCCACTTAACGTTTCTTACATTCACTTTTCCACGATAACCGTCTCGATCAATACCCATTATGTCATATTGGACGGATTCGCCTGGTTCTAGGAACGTAAACTTTTTATTAATTTCCATGGAAATAGGCTCTAACATACACTGTACATCAATTTGGGCCGTTACGCCATTATACATTGCCGTTAAGGTACCTTTTCCTTCTTGGTCAGGATAGAATATATGGTTATTCCATGTGCCGTTGATGCCTGTGGTCTCCCAGGTGATTTGATTCATATCAATGGCAATGGGATTATAATCCTTGTCATAACCAATCACTTGTAACGTGATGGGCATATCTTTAAAAGCTCTTGTGGTATTGGCCGTTATCTTCATTTCTGCTAGTTGGCCGACAGGGGCTGTTGATACAATCCCAATACCATTGGGTATTTTACGCTGTATGCCACCAGATGGTTTATTTAAGACAGCTATCTGCTGATAACCTAAGGGGCGTCCCACCATGGTACTTGAACCGCCACCATCCAGATGCATGGCTTCGTATAAGCCTTTATTCAATAAGATCTTAGCTAAATCCACTTGGTCCACACCAATACTAGAGCCTCGTCCATCAATGACGACCATGTACAGCTTATCCTTTGCTTGGTTATAGCCAATGGATGTCCGGGGTGCTTTCTGATTCTTGGCATAGAACATACCGCCTGTAGCCGGCTGACCAGCTGAAAGCACTTTGGTACCGCCGCTAATGGCCAGATTCATGCTGTCAATAGCAATATTGGTATCGATAAAGTGGGCAATCTTCGTACCCACTGGAAATCCCTTGAAACTATAGAACGCCGTCTGCTCATCCATGATGATAATAAACCCATTCTCAGGGACTGTCACTAATTCCCCTGGGGCAGATTGGTAGGTCACCACGTTATCCTCGATGACTAATTTACACATACCTGGATAACTTGCATCGAATCCAGCTGTGTCCACCATGGTTGTCCGATCATAGTAACTGGGATGCTTCACATTAATGAGTTTATTCAGTCCTGTTACATAAAGCTCTTTGCCTTCTTCACTGGTCATGACTAACCGCATGGAAACGAAATCAATCAATGGCTGATTGTTAATGTCCATGATAAAGGAGGCCCAATCCTTGGCATCACCACCATTGAATTGGTGCTTACCAACAATACTGCTGCCCTTCTCATATTCAAATCCTTGAATATCCGTTGGGTTCTTACGCATATTAAAATAATCACCATTGACAGCAGCAATGACGCTGTTTTTGGTTGCTAGGTTGGATAGGGTATCTTTGTTACCGAACCTTTCTGTATCACGTAATACATCCACTTTCACATATGGATTATGTAAGTCAATTTCTAGCGTATGTACATCCAGCCACCCTGCTTCTGTCAGTCGTGTATCCTTTTCGTACATGACACCGCTGGCAATGGGTTCTTTTTCCACTGTTTGAAATAAAATGTTGTTAACACTGCTTCCATAGATCATGGCGGTGTTGGCTATCAATAGACAACACACCAACAAGAACTTCTTCATGATTCCCTTCATCTTCTTCATTCATCCCCTTAGTACGTTATGCTGGTTATTATGCTATCATCTATCTAATAAGCCGATTGATCTGCCATACCAATAATAATGACGATGTCTACCCCTTCTGGTAGATTTTCTGGCTGGAGTGCTATATCTGGCTCACTAAAATACGCTGCTAAATCTTCTCCCATACCCTCATTTGGAATAATGATTTTCGTTTTTTGTGGTCGAGCATTATGGTTACCGATAGAGCTCACTGTATAACCATCGGATTCAAGTTTCGCTTGGGTTCGACCTGCTAAACCTTGCTTACCTGCTCCATTAAGTATCTGTATGTTTAACCCTTTACTACTAATAGGTTCTGGCTGATCAGGTGTTGTTTCCTCTGGGTCCTTATCCCCTGTATCATCTGTTGCTGGAGTCGTCTCAGGTTGTTCCACGGTTGTAATGGCTTCAAAAAGCTTGGCTGTTTCTTCTTTATCGTACTCAAAGAATTTACTGACATCTCCTCGACCTTGTAAGCTATGAAACTCAATCTTGTCCACGGATAGATTTTGAATATGCTCCAGATAATTCATCAATTGATCAAAGTCTGTATCCACCTTTGCCAACGCAAGGGTACCAATACGTAATAAGTTCTTTTTGTTGTTTTCGTTTAATACTTTTTCTAACACAGCCACCATAAAATCATGTTGGACCTTAATACGACCAATGTCACCGTCTGGATAACCACGATTATTGTTATCTTTTCGCCAACGGATTAACTGTTCTGCTTTTGCACCATTAAAAGGCTGAGTACCTGCTTCAATATTCACATAGAAATCTTGAACAGGGTCTTTGTATGTTAAAGCTTTGGGCACATGAAATTCAATAGGTCCTACAATGTCAACAAGGCCACGAAAAGCGGATAGATCCACTTTTACATAATAATCCACATCAATATCAAAAATCTCTTCAATGACTTTAACGGAGTTTTGATTGCGCTCTTCCACACGGGAATGGCTTGGTACCTCATTGATTTTTATCTTTTTTGCTACTTTCTTCCCTCTGCTTTTAAAATCGTTATATATATCCGTTGGTAATTCAACACCTGTATCCCTTGGAATGGACACAATGTTCATTTCTGAATTAAGATGATTCAGTGTCGCAATCATGATCACGTCTGTCCGGTAACCATCTTTATCAACACCAAAAATAGCAAATGTAGTTAATTGTTTTACCGGCTCTTGTGCTTCCCCATCGTTGGTCTGGGATGATTCATCTGTATCCTGACCTGAGGGCACATTGAGATTATCCCCACTTACTTCCTTAGCTTTTGATCGATTAATGAGCATATATGTACCTGTTGCTGTTCCAATGATTAATGTAAAAACAACCACACATAACGTAAAGACTTTTAGAAACTTCGTTAATAGTGATCCTTTGTTATTATTATCCACGTTGACCCTCCTAAATATATCTTTTGTTTGTCTAACCCAAAATACCTTCTATGTGCATGAGATCGTAACTTAATATATCCGTGTCTAACAGGCTTGTACGGATACAGGCTTGCACTGGTAACGCATATATTAAGCTACCCACTCCCTTTTATGGTTTATAGGATATATCCGATGACGTGCTCTGGTCATTAACTTCATCAGACTCTGTGTCGGTTAACATATCCTTTTGAAACAAATCATCAATGGTTTCTTTGGCTTTCTCTCGGCTCCAGACCTCAAACCACTGTCCATCTACTTTTTTCCCAGAAGAGGGTATAATAGCCATGTTATCCCCACTTAGTAATTGGGTCAAGTCTTGATTAAAGAGATAATCCACGTACTTGGCAACCACCAAGTAACCAAAATCCGTCTTCACTAGATCATAAGCTGTAGAAGCCAAATCTTTAATTTGTTCAAAATCTCTTATTTTAAGTATTTTATTGCTCATGGCAATTAAAAAATCTTGTTGAATTTTAATTCGCTGTTTATCCGGTGCAGGCACACTTTTTTTGAACCTACGGTTTCTCACCAATTGTTCTGCTTTATCACCATCAAGGAGCTGTAAGCCTTCTTGTAAGTCAATGTAGAGATCTTGGTAATCATCACGATACCACATTCTTTCCGGTACATAGAACTCTACGCCTCCAATGGTATCCACTAAGTCCTTAAAACTGTCAATATCAATGGCTGCTGTATACTCAATATCTAAGCCTGTAATTTCTTCCGCAATATCCCGAATGACCAAAAGGGCTTGTTCGTTCCAGCCAGCAAGGGAGTACACTTCTGTTAATTTACAATATTTTATCTTTAATTGATTCTCTTTCTTAATGGTATCAAAACCATCTTCTCTAAAATCAATCATCAAATCTCTTGGTAAGTTAATAATCTTCACTTCATTGGTATCTGTATCAAGATGAGCGACCATGACAACATCTGTTAACCCTTTGGATTTGTCAAAACCAATGATTAAGGCATTGGCAGATGGGGGCTTGGTATTTACCTCTATGTCATCTTCACCATCTATGTTATCGTTTGTATCGGTTACATCAACTATGTCAGGTTCCTCTTCTTGCCCTTTATCCGGGGTATTAAAGTCACCCGCTAGTACAATACCAACAGTAATCAACAAGACGGCGGTCACCGCTATGATTAACATTGGTAAGGGACTAGTCTTTTTATTTTTGTTCATCTTACTACCTCCTATAATCAACTAATATCATACCATAAAATTATGACAAACCGTTAACATTTTTTAAATTTTATATTTCAATTCGACTACAATCACATACTATACCATTTTTTACGCGGTTTTATATGGTTTTTAATTCAATTCTAATGTAAAATTAAGCAATATGGAAAATATTGGCGTCGAACCTTTCGCTTATAAGGAAACACTATTGATTCCCATGTGACTTTCATGTATAGTAAACATAACTAACATTTAGTTTCCCCAGTTTTACATGAAAATATATACCTTGAAATAAGAACATTATGGGTTTACAACTGAAAGAAAATAGACAAACTATCAACAGATATTATTATATAAGTAAAAAGAAAGTGGTGATTATATGGGATTACTAATTGGTTCACATGTCTCCATATCAAAAGGACTCATTGGTGCTGCAAAAGAAGCCCATTCTTATGGAGCAAATACATTTATGATTTATACTGGTGCGCCTCAAAACACCAAACGCCGCCCCATTGATGATTTAAAAATTGAAGAAGGTCGTACCTATATGGCCGAACATGACATACAGGATATTGTGGTTCATGCACCTTACATTGTCAACATGTCATCGGTAAAAGAAGACATTTATGAACTGGCTCAGACTTTTTTGTCAGAAGAAATTCGACGGACAGAAGCCATTGGGTCACGATACATTGTCCTTCATCCAGGCTCCTTTACCGTGAAAGACCCCGATTGGGGCATCAAACGTATTGCAGAAGGACTCAATAACATTCTCACCAAAGATACCAAGCCTTTTATCTGCTTAGAAACAATGGCTGGAAAAGGCTCTGAAATAGGACGGTCCTTTGAAGAATTACAGCAAATCATTGAATTAATCGATTTAAAAGATAAAATTGGCATATGCTTTGATACATGTCATACCCACGATAGCGGCTATGATATTATCCATCAGTTTGATGATGTGTTAGCCACTTTTGATGAGATTATTGGTCTTGACCGGTTAAAAGTCTTCCATATTAACGGTTCTCTCAATGTATGCGGTGCCAGAAAAGACCGGCATGCCAATATTGGCGCCGACACATCCAATAAGCGTGGTATGGATCAGATAGGTATGGAAGCACTAAGAAACGTGGTGCAGCATCCTATCTGTCAAGATAAGCCCCTTATACTGGAGACACCTTGGATTGATAAGAAAACCAACCTGTATAAAGAGGAAATTGCCATGTTACGTGGTACAGAGTAAGTATCCTTATACATTGAATTATTTAGAGGCTATAGATATAGAAAGGATTAATGAACCATGGATAAGAAAACCGTCTTAGTAACCGGGTCTTCTCGGGGTATTGGTAAAGCCATTGCCATGAAATATGCCACTGAAGGTTATCAGATTGTGATTAATTGTGCCCATAGTTTGAATGAATTGCTGAAAACTGCTTCTGAGATACAAGCGCTTGGCGCAAAATGTCTGCCCATCATGGCGGATGTATCTAATCTGGAGGCCATTGAGCATATGTTTGAAGAGATTGCTATGGTATTTGGTCATGTGGATGTAGTGATTAACAACGCAGGCATGGCTTGCATGAAGTTATTCACGGATACCGATGATGAGGATTGGCATCGGGTCATCACAACCAATCTGACTTCCGCCTATCGGATCTGTTCAAAAGCCGTCCCATCCATGGTGAAAAGACAGGCAGGGTGCATCGTTAATATCTCCTCTATATGGGGTATTACTGGCGCCTCCTGTGAAGTGGCTTACTCCGCATCAAAAGGAGGCGTCAATGCTTTTACCAAGGCTTTGGCAAAAGAACTGGCACCTAGTCATATACGTGTCAATGCTATAGCATGTGGTTTCATTGAAACATCCATGAACAGCCGTCTTACAGATGCCGATACACAAGCTTTTATAGACGATATCCCGGCTAACCGCTCGGGTAAAGCTGAAGAAGTGGCTAATCTCTGCTATTACCTATCCTCAGACGCATCTACTTACCTGACAGGACAAGTGATTACCCTTGATGGGGGACTATTGTAGCAATACAATCTACCATACGATTTGATTTTCTAATAGGTTGTTGTCAAGCCTTCTGACAACCTGGCTGTTATTGTCCAGCCACCCATTTACCACACTCAGGTCATTCTGATTGTCTTCTAACAATTGAATCAGTTCGTTAAGTTCACCAGGACGGACATAATAATTATTCAATATTTTCTCCAGCATGGGTTGATTGAACTGTTTGTGCACTAAGGTATGGGTGTCCACTTTGTTGGTATAGACCCCCTTGGTATCCCTTAATTGTCGCAATCTATACTGACTGATATTGCCATTAGGGGTCCATAGGGCAACGGCAATCCATTCTTTATTGTCGGTGGACTTGGTCAATAATTCGTCCAAGTCTTTATAGCTAATCATTTGAATTTCAAAATCCAATTGATACTGGTCAAGCATGTCTTGTGTTTCCTGATAGGTTAAATCACTTTCTTCACATACATAAATCCTATGGTCAAATTTCTCACCATAATTTTCTAACTCGGATAAAAATGCAACATATGTGTAGGCAGGCACAAAAATACCATTGGACATGTTGCGGCAGTTGGAGCCTAAATCTTCTATATGTGTTCCAAGTTTAGCCCGTCTGTTGGTGTCGATGGTAGGTATCCAGCTGCTTAACACCACATCCGTATTGCCTGAACCTAGACTATCCCACATCTGATTGGTCTCTTCAATGACCACTTTTGACGTATAGCCTTCCCTGGTTATAAGCGCATTTAGTAAAGCTGCTTTGGCATATGACGATGGATAAGTGGTACATCCAATTCTTATATCTACGGGTGTTTCTTCCCTTTGTTCTTGTTCTATTTTGGCACAAGATGAACATACTGCTACAATACATATGAGGGCTACTAGAAGTCTACGCATAGGCATCTCATTTCCTTTCTGTCTGGGATACTTATATCCATCACTTATAAGCTGTCTACCATGGATGTTCTTTTGAATAACTTAATCATTATGGATAGTATCTCTCAATCATAAAATGGTTATCATGGTTAGTTTTGGAAATAAATGCTATGCGGCCTTTACTTTTGTCGTCGATGATGCACTGGTGAATAGCCCATTATTTTTTTATATTGCTTAGAAAAGGTATACAAATCCGTATAGCCAAGCTTGTGAGCAATCTCTCCGATACTCAGTGATGTATCCGCCATGTAATAGTTAGCTTGCCGGATAATCTGAGCGATAAGGTATTGCTTGGGTGTGATTCCGTAGTGATTTTTAAAGATACGGCTGAGATGTTTGGCGGATAGTCCCAGATGTTTGGCCATTTCTTCAACTTTTAATTGATGGTGCAGGTGTTTATCCATGTAAGCTTTGATGGCTATACTCCGGTTATCTTTTTGTGTGCCTTCCTTCATGTGATGATAGAACTCCACCATGATCTGGGTTAATAAACCATGACATATCTGTCTGTTGCCTAACCGCTCTACATGGCTATTATAATCATATAAGGCTCGAAATGTATCTAGGAATGCAATGCCCTGGTAATCTACTAGGGTCATATAATAAGGCTTATGAAACACGCTAATCTGCTCCAAGGTTGTGTTATCATAGAAGCCAAACCGTATGGGCATGATCCTTGGCAAGTCATGAGGGTCAGCCCCAGAACTGTGTAAACAACCGTTACTGACAAAAATCAGTCTTCCTGCTTCAAGTGGTATCCGCTGACCTTCCACGTCATACCAACCTTGACCGCCTTTTACATAGATGATGTGCTGGTCCTTATTTCGCCTATTGGTAATCTGCCATTGAGAGGGTACGGTTACATTATACATGGTGTGGATGCGCATATGGGTTTGATGGTTAAGTGACGTGAGCGTGGATTCCAGTGTTGATTGTGGGTTGTATTGTGTTGATGGACACATATAGCCACATCCTTTCCGTTATTCTTCACAGGTATAGTATAGCATAATATGCTATAGGTTATGATGGGAATGGTATGTCTAGCCTTGTCATAACATGATTTGTGCAAAAAAGGGCTATTTCACCTCATCATTATGGTTTCAATGGTTTGGTAAAATAGCCCCTAATGGGTTAAGCTCTTTTCTTTCTTCTTCTTTTCTTGGTGGTTGCTTCTTCACCATACTCGTAATAGTGATAATAATAACCACCGGTTTTAGATGTATCTGCTTTTGATAGGACAACACCTAAGATGTTGCCATTTACTTTATTCAGTAATTTTTTAGCCAGCTTAGCGGATTCAATGTTGGTTTCCGCTGAAGCCACAACAAGGATGACACCATCCACTAAACTTGTTAAAACGGCTGCATCAGTGACACTGCATACCGGTGGTGCGTCAAATAGAATCACATCATACGCTTCTCTAAACTTAGCGATGAGCTCCTGCATCATCTGTGACTCTAAGATCTCCGTTGGATCTGGTGGTATAGGACCCGATGTAATGATATCAAGGTTGGGTAGTTCGTCTATCTTCTGGATCACATCCTGTACAGGTACTTTCTCCACAATGACATTCACTAAGCCCTTTCCATTAGCTATTCTAAAGGATTTATGAATCCTTGGCTTTCTTAAATCACATTCCACAAGCAATACACGTTGTCCCACTTGTGACATGGTTATGGCTAAGTTAGCCATGGTGGTTGTTTTTCCTTCACCTGGATTGGAGCTGGTCACAACAATGGCTTTGTTTTCTTTATCAATGTTAAGATAGTGGAGATTGGTTCTTAGCATTCTATATGATTCCGATATAGGGCTCTTAGGGTTTTTATAAGTAATTAAATTTCTATTCATGGCTATCGCTCCTCCCCTTTGAACTTTGGTATCACACCAATAACAGTTAATCCAAGGTGCTTTTCAATATCTTCCTCACTCTTAACGGTGTTATCTAAGAATTCAATGATAAAGATAATGAATAGGGCAACCATGATACTTAGCACACCGGCTATTGCTATGTTCATCTTTTTATTGGGTTTAACAGGTGATGTAGGCTCTAAGGCTTCATCAATGACCTGTACATTTTTCACATCAATAATGGTTGACACTTTTTCCACCAATACATTGGCAATCTCATTGGCCACGTCCATTGCCACCTTTGGATTCGTATGCTGCACATTGATGGTAAAGAGTCTTGAATCTTTTATGGTACTGACAGATAAGTTATTACGAAATGTGTTAAGGTCCATGTTGAGCTTCAGTTTTTCAATAACTTCTGTTGCCACTAGTCGACTCTTGGCTATTTCGCGGTAATCCGTGATTAATTTACTGTTTAGCTGTATATCACCAATGGATATACTGCCTATGTCCCCTTTTTCCTTACCGATAAAAAGTGATGTCTTTGCTTCATATATAGGTTCCATGTACTGTGTGGTAATGATGTATGCGGCTACTGTACTGATGATAAAACATAAGGCGATAATCCACCATCTTTTTAGTACGGCTGAAATCAGTTCTCTTAGGTCTATTTCTTGATACTCATTTTCCATTAGCTAGTCTCCTTCTGGCTCTCATCTACATCGTCTCTCTTACTCATATCCAAAGATACATCGTAATCTATTCATAAAACCATTTTTCTCCTGAACAAGGGGTTCAACGTATGTCACCGTTTCGTGTTGAATGACCTGCTGACCATTTTCGATGAATAGACGATTGGCATAAGCTTCCCCATAGCCATTTTTAACCATGTCATAAGCACGCTTTAGTTTAGGTGCACGTCTACGGCTGGTATGGGCATCTGATGCCACAAAGTGTACCATTTTATATTTTAAAAGTGCGTGGGCAAACTTTCTAATCTCATCACCATAGAGTCCTTTAATGGAGCCGCTATTGATTTGTATGTAACAACCTTTTCTAATAAGGCCTCTTAATATCTCCATATGGTTCTTTCTGTTAAATGTACGCTCTGGATGGGCTATAATGGGTCGATAACCTTTCAAGACCACATTATAGAGAATAGTCTCCACAATGTGTTCACTGGTTCCTGGTGAAAACTCAATCAAGACATACTGACTCTTATTAAGGGTATGACAATCCCCTTCAACTAACTTGTCCGTTAACATTGCATCAGCAAATAACTCATTACCCAGATACAGTTTAATGGGCAACTGCTCCTTATCTATCAGCTCACAGACTTCTCTATAGCGTTCATTTAGCTCATGTAATACATACCCATTACTTCCTATGATATAGTGAGGCGTAGCGATGATGCTGGTGATGCCTTCTTTGACAGCTATATGCAGCATCTTCTTGGTCTCTTCTATACTGGATGAACCATCATCCATATGATACAATATATGGTTGTGAATATCAATCATACCATCGGCCTCCTTACTTAAGTCCATGGCATTATCACTTATCTCAATACTTTGTCTATCAACGCATGACAACACTTAATACCATGACACTTATTGAAACATATAATTGTACTTACTAAAGAGCGCATCTAGCTTACTCATTTCTTCTGGTGTTAGGACCACTTCCAGATATTCCTTTAAGTCAACCCGCTCTTCATCTGTTAATCCACCATCCAGATACCCCAACAGGATATCGTCATCTATTTTATCCCCAATGGATAAACCATCTTCTAGATCAGCATCGGCTATATCTTCTCGGTTTTCATTAATGGTATCGTCAACCCATCCATGACCTGTATAGTCTTTTTCAACTGTGTTTTGGTCAGGCTTGGTGGGTTCTTCACTATCCGATTCGGATTGGTCGGTGCTCTCACTATCCGGTGCTCCTTCAACGTCTTCACCACTGGGCTTGTTATCTTCATTCTCTTTATCTATTGGATCTTTCCCTTTGTGTGGCTCTGATTCTGCTGCTTGTTCCTGTGTTCCCTCTTCTTCATCCTGTGTTGTTTCCTGCTCATTATCTGTTGACGCTTCACTTGCGTTATCAACTGTTTCTTCGTCTAATTCATCGTTTGTTTCTGTGTTATCTTTTCCTGCATCAGTCCCCACATCTGCATTGGTACTTCCTTCATTGTTTTGATTCTTTGATACATAATCCCGGTCTACATCATATCCTGCTTGTTTTCTATTGGAAGCCCAGACATGATAACCTACCATGGCAAGAGAAGTTATGAGTACGCCTGTTAGTATAATTGTCATCCATTTGTATTTTTTCATGTCATCACCTATATCCCTTATTAACAATACACCAGCCACCATAAGGACATACATCCCATAGGTAGCTGGCATTTATCTAGCTACTTTTATAAGCTATATTCTAATATAAGAAGTATAACTTGTAAACCATCATGGCTACTTCTGCTCTTGTTGCATCACCAGATGGGTCAAATACGTTGCCTGGTTTACCCTTAATAATACCTTCGCGATAAACGGTTGCAATGGCATCGTCTGCCCAGTTAGCAATACTGCTCATATCCACAAACTTATCATCAATTAAGCTGCTATCTGTTTCACTCTTAATACCTACATGGTTCAATGCATTATTAATGACTTTTGCTGCTTCTTGTCTTGTAATGGTTGCCATAGGTGCAAACGCATTGCTTGACTTACCAGCAATGATACCATTTTGGTAAGCAGCTGCTACATCTTGTGCGTACCACTTGCTTGTGTCTACATCATCAAATGGTAATACACTATCATTGGCTTCTAATTGAAGCATTCTTGATATTAAGGCTACAAATTCAGCTCTTGTAATCTTTGCTTTAGGTGCGAACACATCGTCACCTTTTCCATTGATAATACCTTTTCCAGCTAATACTTCAATGGCTTGTCTTGCCCACTCAACACTACCAATATCACCAAATGTATCATTGGATACATTCACGAAATACTTACTGAAGTGTTTACGTGAAACAGTTACTTGACCTGTTGCTGGGTCATATTTACCTGCTACTTTTTCAATGGTACCTTCATCTGTTAATAAGTAGAAGGATACTTTTTCTGGGTCTTGTCCAGAACTTAAGGTATATGGAACCGTTACTTGAATGGCTTGTCCGAAAGTGGTTACTTGCTCACCTGCAACTGTAGCATTCAAGTCGATAACATTTTTAACGCCTGATGGTAATGCTGCTTTTTGTGTAGCTGATAATTGAGTTGTCGCTACTGTGTCAGCGCTAAGTACAATGTCTTTTGTAGATGTAAATGTTTCTACACCAACAGTGAACGCAGCTGTCTCAGTCTCTACTTTTACCATATCCACAGCTTCAAAAGCATCTTCTAAGTCTGGTAATGCGATTTCTACATTTTCTTGTGTAGCGGGTACTTGTAAGGTTAAGGAAACAGCTAATTCTCTGTTACCATCAATTTTGCTATCTACAAGAAGTTTTTCCATGTCTTTGGCTGTGTCTTTTACTTTACTAAGACGATAAGCGTAATCATAAGTGGATAAATCTGCTGTTGCTTTGCCATCTTGTACTTTTACTTTATCATCGGATACACTTGCAATACCTGATTTCTCAATAGCTACTTCTGCTAATTCAAGAGCTGCTTCTTCAAGAGCTAGACCTTGCTCATCATCTGTCACCACGTTGTTAATCTTTGCAACATCAGCAATAAGTGCTTTTGCTTTAAGTGTTACGGAAGATGAGTTGGTAATGAATTCTAATGCGGTGATTGTGCTGTCAAGGGTTTCTGCTACTTGCTCAACAACTTCTGCTACCGCTTCTTCGTCATCCAGTGCATTGATCACTTTTTCTGTACTTTCAAGAACTGCTGAAACGGATTTTAATGCAGCGTATGCACCGTTTTGATCTGTTACGTTGTCTAAGCTATCCACTACTTTATCAACAACTTCTGCTACTTTGTCAGCTACTTCGTTGTCGTCTAGATTACCATTGGCTAGGTCTTCTGTTATTTTGTCAAGTTCTGGATCGGATGTTACTGGCGTCCCTGTGTCTCCACCAGGTGTTGGCGTAGGTGTTGGGTCTGTCCCTGGATCATTTCCGCCACCGCCAGTTGAATATCTGTAGATAAAGCTGTAATTATCTAGTAAATAGGCAATGGCAACTCGGTTTTGTCCAGTGTTGTATTCTGCAATTACAACGTTAAAAGCATTTGTAAATGTTTCTTTATTTTCAATAGGTTCTTTTTTAACTGTTTCAATAGTACCTATAAATGTGGTCATACCACCACTATTAATAAACATTTGATTATTGGTTGTATTTAAGTTAACAATCTTAATATCTCCATAGCCGATACTATGTAGGTTTTTATATGTTTGTAAATCATCATATAGACCTGCTATTTTAGTTATACTAGCACCAATCTTGTCTACAGTTAAACCAGCAGTGCTAAGTGCAGTACCAAAATTTCTTGCATTTAGGGCCTCAGCAAAAGTATTACTTGGTGTTGTGCCTCCACTTAAACCTAAGTGACCTCTTAAGTTAGCTATATCTGAACTCAAATCGCCTGTTTGAGTTTCTACATAATCAGCTAACTCAGAAATCATATCCATAGCACTAGTAACTTCTAGATAAGTATTAAATCGTTGTTTTTGACCCTCCAATAATTGGTTATACATATCTGTAACAACTTGCTTCATACTTGCTTTATCATCTGCTTTTAAGAAGGCTTCTACTGTTACAACTAATCCTTCCTTTGCATCGGTACTCATACCTTGAACAGTAGCAACAAATTTTGCAACTAACTGTTCTTCAAGAGTTGCTGCATTCACGCTAACTGGTATAACCAGCATAGTCACTGCTATTACTAATGCAACGAGTTTTTTCACATGTCTCATTTTTATCTCTCCTCTTTCCTTTTGTATTTAATTATCTACTGGAAGATAACCTATCCATTATTTATGTTTTTCCCGTAGTATAATTCATATGTACTTAGCCTATCCCCTTGCAACTGATATTTCTCTGTGGTTAAGTCGTTGCATAAATTCTCCATTTACCACATTGTTTTCTATTTTATACGTAGGTATCATCTCTGCTAATGATTGTTTAATCATTGCTCGATTATCTCTAGCTATTACTTCTCTTAACCCATCCAAACCTTGTAATAAACTATCATAATCAATCTCAGCTGGCTTCCCAATAAATATCTTATGATGGGCTGTTGACGACATACCTTCTTCAGCCATGAGTAATTCCTCATATAATTTTTCACCTGGTCTTAGACCTGTTACCTCTATGGGTATATCAATATAAGGTTTTAAGCCTGATAGTTTAATAAGGTCTTTTGCAAGATCCATGATTTTAACAGGTTCTCCCATATCAAGGATGAATATTTCACCTCCCTTAGCCATCGCACCAGCTTGCATGACAAGCTTAGCGGCTTCTGGAATCGTCATAAAATATCTTATAATATCCTCATGGGTAACTGTAATTGGACCGCCTTCAGCTATTTGACGCTTGAAGAGTGGGATCACACTACCGTTACTACCTAGAACATTACCAAAACGCACTGCAACATATTCTGTTTTAGAACGTTTATTGATGGATTGAATAATCAATTCACATGTTCTCTTTGTAGCTCCCATGACATTGGTTGGGTTAACAGCTTTGTCAGTCGATATAAGTACAAATTTTTTCACATTGTATATATCGGCAACTTGGGCGACATTAAGCGTCCCAAAGACATTATTTTTTATAGCTTCTGATGGATTATCTTCCATTAACGGTACATGTTTATGGGCCGCAGCGTGAAAAACCACATCAGGTTTATTCTGTCGGAATACTTTTTCTAAACGAAGTCTATCCCGTACAGAAGCAATGATTACCTTTAAGTACATCTTATCCTTGTGATAAACTTTTGGTTTCTCATCAGGACTAATCAACTGGACATTGTAGGTTCGACATAATTCATTTTGTAAATCATACGCATTGTTCTCATAGATATCTAGTATGATAAGCTCCCTGGGCGAAAAACTTGCAATTTGGCGACATAGCTCAGAGCCAATTGAGCCTCCACCACCAGTTACCAAGACTTTTTTATTTTTTATGTAACTGCTGATACCATCCATGTTAAGTTTTACTTCTTCTCTACCTAGTAGATCTTCTATTTGAACGTCACGTATATCGCTTAGTTTTACTTTTTTACTCATCATGGTGTACATGCTGGGTAGAATCCTTAGTTTACATTTGGTACGCCTGCATTCTTCTATGATAGCTTTTATATCATCCTTGCTTGCTGAAGGTAGAGCAATAATAATTTCATGTATGTTCTTTTTGAAAGCTACACTGGCTATGTCTAGCCTCTGACCAAGAACGGGTACATTATTGATGACTTGTCCTTGTTTTCTTCTGTCATCATCGATTAGTGCGATTGGTTTACCTGTGATGTTACGGTTGTTTTTTAGTTCTTTAATAATCATGGCTCCAGCATCACCTGCACCAACAATCATAATTCTCTTTATTTCTTTCTTGCTGAATAATAGATCGCTGTGTTTGACACGTCTTAAGGTACGGTATGTGAACCTTACACCACCAATAAACATTAATTCAAGAATAGGTGCCAATATGTATATGGACCTCGGTAAGTGCTGTTGTTGAAAATACAAATAGGCTAATACCGATGCATTAGCTACGATAACACCACTTACGACCTGTATCATTTCTTCAATGCTGGCATATTTCCATAAACTCTGATAGAGTTTAAATATATAAAAGACGACAAGTTTAATACATGTTATCATGATGATGTTGTCTATATATATATTAATATACTTTGGGTCAATATTCCAGTCAAATCTGACAAAACATGATAAAAAATAGGCCAAATGTATTAGAAAAACATCCAGTAACATAAATATTAACATTTTTATTTTCTTATGCATTTTAAATTATCCCCCAAAATAGATAAATTTTATTTTTACTTCTATATCTCTATATATGTCTGTTAAGTCATTATTTTATGTACTTGAACGAGTTCATTATATGCCACTATCATTCATACAACGATGCTAAATAAACCTATTAAGACTTCTTTTCTATATCTAGGAAAAATAATACGTTTGTTATTGCCGTCGTAAGATGACATATCTTTGTTATCAACATTGGTTTTTTTATCTTATCTTAATTTGCCTAATCGTATTTATAGACAAATCAAAACAAAATAAAGATGGACATGATAAAAGAACTGTTAATTATAAAGAATAAGATTCTATAGATTTGCTATGTACTGTTCATTCTTTTCCCACATCAATAATACAATTTAAAGATAATATAAATTGTTCTATAATCCCTCAATAATGTTTCATTTCGCTCCATAAAAAACTATATGTATATAAATTGACAAACGATTCACTCTACATATAGCTAATTTATGCACGCATCATACATAAAACACTATGTTATCATATACCTTTACGCGTATATTTGTCAATATTACATGCAATTTTCTATTTTTTAATGAATACCCATATAGAAATCTACGTATTATTTAGTGTTTCTGTACAAGAGAATCAGAAAAAATTGGGTACATGACTATTTTGACCAAAAGACATTTGTAGGTTATATGACCTACATGAACATTATAAGGATTATATGTGAAATGTATGTGAAGTGTATTAATGTTAAAATTTGCTATTAATTAAGGATATTATTCCCCTTTATTTTTTCTAAACACCCCTATTAATAACGTACCTAACACAACTGCTGTTAGTGCTCCAGCACTATCCAATATTACATCACTAACCTGTCCACCCCTACCATCTACAAACGTCTGATGGTATTCATCAAATATGGCAAAGACAGTAGCTATTAACCATGCAACAATTAATGCCACTGCTTTTTTCTGGATCATGGCATATAATACCATGAAAGTAATAAATCCCAATATAAAATAAATGGTAAAATGTGTAGCCTTTCTTAAGTAATGATCCCATTGTTTTATGGTTGAATAATGGGTACTATTGGCTTCCTCTTCTGTCATGATACCTAGTCCTACTGCAACCTGCTTAACAATGCCTTTTGATAAGGCATCTGATTCCGTTGCTGTTTGTGCTGAAAATATGGTAATCGTAATCATAATGGCTATAATAACACTTATCCCAACTATATGTTTTGCTTTCATTTGTTTTCCTCTCTACTTAACTTTGGTAATAACGATGTTAATCTTATGAACTTTTACTTACAACCTGTATATTATTGTTAATTAATTAACTTTGAAATATTTTTTATTTTTTTGTAACCTTTTAGGTTATTTTGCCCCTTATATATATGAGAGGGTTTTTAAATTGGTACATATAATAAACAATTGTTTAGCTTAAATAGACGAGGATTACCCCTAATATAATCCTATATTCATTTCATGCTAAATAATCGTACATGTTCGCAATCAAAACGTCAAGTAGCGAACTCATTCCTAAAAGGGTATCTGCAAAGATACCCTTAGCTATGTTTTAATGAAATGTCTATCAACTAACCCAATAGGTAATGACTCTATAAATTGTATTATACATGCCATCATAAATCAACATGATAATTGATTAAATGTGTACAATTATCATGTTTTCTTTTGTATCTTAGCCCTATTATAATTTGCATTTATTATTTAGTTTTCCCACAAAATCAATCCCTTTAACTACTTTCTTTTTGAATAATTAAATTTCTTATATGTTTTTGTAACCTTTTGTTGTTTTAAAACCTTATATATATGAGAGTATTTAAATTAGTCATTTAAAAAGAAAGGAAATGTAAAAATGAGAAAATTAAGGATTTTAGTATTAACTGTTGTTATGCTATGTATGTTTACTATTGGAGCTAGTGCAATGGATAACGAAACATCATTGAGAGAGATTAGAATGGGAAATACGATTCTCCGTTCTATGCCTAGATCAACTGCTACGGATATCATTATCTATATGTCTGACGCTGCTATCGGTTCTGAGTCCCAGATATCAACATCTAGTCAAACTTATACAGCTGTTGAATGTGAAACGATTAAAGTAGATGTATATGTTCAAAAGAAAAATTCTAATGGTTATTGGACAACTGTAAAAACTTTTTCCTTCACTGAAGAAAATACAGATTATGTTGGTGTGTACCCTGCATATCATGATGTAGAATCCGGTTCTACCTACCGAACGAAAGCTTATAGATATGCAACTGTTGATGGAACAACTTACTACGATTATAACTGTTCTTCTGAAACCACAATTAAGTAATGAAAAAGAGGTGCTATACTAATTAATAGCTCCTCTTTTTTTAACTACTGATTACTAAATAAATCTACTTGATTAAGCATATCTTGATAAACGTTACTTGATATTTCAAACTCTATGTTCTCCTTCGTAAATAAGCAAATGTTCAGTTGCTTACTTTCTAGGATTACAAGTTCAATACCGTTTCGTTTCATTGATTTTATGTTAAAGATACTATCATTAAATGTGGCTGTGGTTCCCGAACCTTCTGCTACATCTTTTTGTATAATTTTAATTCTGTCTTCTGAATCTTTATGTTTCAAATCGATTCTTAGTATACCTATATCGGCTGTTGCTTTCACAAAATCATAAGCATTAGGTATCGCAGTAGATACATATTCTTTTCCATAAAGTTCTGCTAATTCCTCAATCTGTCTATCCATATTTTCATTTTGATAAGACTCTTCTTCTAGGTGGACGCCACGTTCATAAAAAGTAATTGTATTACCACTAATATCTATTAACAATCGCTTAAATAAACTTGCGTCACTTGTTAAATCAACACTTACCAATAATACAATCACCAAACTACACACAAAAGCTAAACGATATATGCGCCTTTTCTTGTATTTTTTTACCATGTTTCTCTCATGAATCTCATGATGTAAGTTATGCCATATTCTGTTCTTAGCCCCCTGGTCAATCTGTATTGCATCGGCATGATTAACTACATATGTACTCAGTCTACGATCTAGCTCGTTATATGCGCATGCTTTCTTTTTCTTCATCGGTGATCGTTCCTTCCATCTTCTCCCATAATATCTTTCTTGTTCGATGTAACTTGACTTTTGTGTAAGGCAGGGATATTTTCAATATGTTTGAAATCTCTTTGAGTTTATAGCCTTGTGCTGCTAATATAATGACTTCTCGATCTTTTACTGGTATATCTTCTAACATCTGCGAAAAAAAGATATCTTCAAATGCTTCTCCAATACTATCTACATCTGAGCTAATTTCTTCATTAATAGTCGTAGGGAATAGACTATTTCTTCTAGCGTTCTCCTTAGCTCTTTTTAATGCGTCATTATACGCAACTCTTAGAAGATAGTTACGAAAGTGATTCGAGTCTTTCATTCTTGCCATATTTTTGAAGGTAATTCGAAAAGAATCTTGTGTTATTTCTTCACTATCTTCCTTATTTTTAACTATCCGATATGCTGTCCCATAAACAAGTTTATAATATGTCTGATACAAGTACTGTAATTGGTCATCGTGATCCCCATGGTTATTTAGCATAATGCCACTCCCTTGTAGTAATAATCTGTTATTCGTTTCACTACACAAGGTTATTTTCTCATTAAATGCTTCATCAAGTCAAGAATATGTTATGTAATTGTAGCATGTTATTTTTATATACCTATTTTGTTATGAACACCTATATGTTACGTTACTTATATAACTGTTATTTAATATTGTATTACATATTTGCTTATTAAGCAATTATTATTTTAATTTTATAATTTTTATTAACTGTTTAATTTTATTATATATTTACTGATGATGCTAATAATATATTTTTTGACTATGTTTATAGAGATTTATATGAGGTTTTTCGTAATTAATAAATGCAAAATCATCAATATATACAGATTTCACACCTTTTTATGCATCGTTGATATATTTTTAGATGATTTAATAGAGCTTTTCTTGATACTCAATGTTGTTTCATAAAATATTGATTATGCAGGATGATATTAATAAATCTATGTGGTGATTATTTGACACGCTTACTCTTATATAGCATTATCCGTTATTCTCTCTTTCTAAGCTTATAAATTGTATGGTTGAACATTGAATTAACATTACCAATTTTCATAAAATAAATAATTATAAAGTACAATATTGCTGCAATTGAAACTGAAATAGCTAATGAAATGGTCTCATATAATATTGATTGAAGTTGCAAAAAAAGCATTTTAGCAACTATTCCAATAATAATTGAAGAGCCTAATATTTTGATAAAATTAAAGATTATTTCTTTAATTCCAAACTGCCCAATTTTACGCCTTAACGAAATTGATAATAGAATTATTGTAGCTATTGCAGAAATTGATGTAGCTAATGCTAGCCCATTTATCCCCATATATTTAGACAAGGTGAAATTCAAAATTATATTTATTACAATCCCCAGAGCGCCGTTTTTTACAGGTATAGTCGTTTCTTTCATAGCATAAAAAACTTTTGTAATTATACTTCTTAATCCATAAGCTACCATTCCTATACAATAATAAAACAAGGCTTGTTCAGTCATGGTTACTGCAAGTGAGTCAAACTCCCCTCTTTTAAATAAAATTTCAATGATTTGCTCTGAAAAAAGTAATGTGCCCACCGTGATAGGAGTAACTAATAACAATACGAAAATAATCGTTTCAGCAATTGTATCTTTGAAAGGCTTTTTAGATTCAATTAACCTTGATATTGTTGGATAAAAAACAGATGTTATAGACAATACTAAAATACCTTGAACAAATCCATTCAAACGGTTTGCATAGTTTAAGGCAGAAATACCACCTATTGATATCTGTGACGCCAAAGTTCTATCTATTATTGTATTAATTTGATTTAAGCTGCTACCAATTAACATCGGTAATGAGAATATTATTATTTTCTTGATATACTTATCGTTGAGAATTGAGCTAAACTTATATCTGAATCCAACTTTATATGAAGATATAAGCAAAATAAGAAATTGTAATATAGGTCCTAATACCATCCCAATCGGTAAAAGTATTAAGCCATATTTTGTACTAAGTATGATGGATAATATAAGTATAGCATTTAATGGTATTGTACTTAATGCAGAAGTATTATACTTTCCTTTTGCTTGTAAATAACTCTGAAAAATATATATAATACCTATAAAAAAAATACTGATTATACTAATTCTTGTAAAACTTATAGCTAATTCTATTTGTTCACTTGAAAATCCAAATGCAAATAATAATACCACTTCTTTTGTATAAATATAAACTATAGAAACAATACCAAGACAAATAAATATTACAATGTTCATAACATTACTTGTAAAAATATTTTGCTTTTTTCCCTCTCCTTTATTATCAATTTCTAACAAAATAGGAATATATGCAGACGCTAAACTGACACCTATCATTCCAAAAATTACTGTAGATATCGACGAGGCAATAATATAAACATCACTAGTTCCACTTGCACCATAAGAATAAGAAAGCACTAAGTCTCTAGTAAAGCCAAAAATTTTAGATATAATTGTTATAAACATTAACATAATAGCCGCTTTTTTCATTAACTGTATCTCCCCTATAGCCTATTATAATTTGTTATTATAAACATAGAATCGTCATATACTATCAAAGAAGTCTCTGTATTTTGACGCAACTTTTTCCCAAGAATATTGAGACATTAGTTTAGCAATATCTTTTCTATTAAACTCTGATAACGAATTAATACTATTAGCTCCCTTGAATTTTATCGGGATAACATATTTCATTAATTCATTACTAAATTCTAATGTACTATAAATTTTATTGTTAACATATACAGGTAAACCACAAGCCAATGATTCTAATATTGTCATTGCCTGACCTTCAGAACTACTTGGCAATATAAATGCATCGGCTGCTGAATAGTATTTATAGAGCTCATTATTAGGTATTACCCCTAATAATTTAACTTGATCTTCAAGTTTCAGAATACAGATTTGTTCCTTTAAATTATCATATTCAGGGCCATTACCAATAATCCAATAAGTAATATTCAGATTATTTCTTGCAATATAATCCAAAAATAAAGAATGTCCTTTTCGCTTTGTTAAAGATGCCACTGTAATAAATACATTATCATCTTTATTTATCTTATTTTTCTTTCTAACTATGTTTCTACTATTATCCTCAAAATAAAATTTATCTAAATTTATACCATTTCCAATTATTTCAAAATTGATTTCCTTACTGATTAGGTACTCAATTTGTTTGTATTTGTCTTGATTTAAGCATGTAAAGTTCCCTAACAACTTTGCAGTTTTGGTATATAACTTTTCAATATCAATACCTTTATTCCTATTAAAGTCAACTGCAGCTTTATTTGTAAACGGTATTTCATGAAAAGTAGTTACTACTTTTGAATCATTATCTATGTACTTTAATATTGGTAAAAATATAACTCCGTGAGAATGAATTAAATCTGGACTAAATTCATCAATTATTTTTTCTAAGCTTAATCTATATAACAGCATTTTTTTAGCTGGCATTCCATAGACATTTCTGTAGTCTTTTAACTCTTTTATTAGACCTATCGGGTTCTTCACTAATTCTATAAAAAGTGAAACTAGTAAGTGCAGAATTGAGTAACCAAATATTTTTACTTTTTCATTTCCCTTATACATTAAATGTTTGTTTTTAATTTTAGTTTTATTCAAATTAGTTGCAAAGATAGCTACATTATAATATTCAAGAAAATGTGGAGTTAAATCTCTTATAACCGTTGTAACACCACTAAAATAACTTCCACCCATTTCAGTCGGTAAAACTCCCAAAACTAATAATTTTTTTTTCATATATTTTCCTCCAATTAACATTTTCTCCTCAAACTATTTTTATTCAGTAATAGAGTTAATAAAATAAATAATATTATTGTATGGATAAATTTTGTAATATAAATCGCGATTGGTAATCCCGATCTCCCTATTTGTATAAAATATGGAATTAATAATATATAATAAACTTCAAATATTTTACCATGTTTATTAATCTTATTATCAATATAGCTTGTAAATATTCCAACAGCTATAAAACTTAGCCAAAACAAATACTTACTTAGATTTAGAACAGAGTCCAATATTAATGAATAACCAGTTCCTCCATAATTACCTGAACTTAAATATCTATCCATGAAAAAAAGGTCTCTATATATTAGAATAGGATTCTTCTCCTTTAATGATGGATCTATATATGATATGACTCCATTTTTCAATTCAACAAAATAACTCTGTAAGGGATAATCATAAGTAAAATCATTGTTACTTGCTACTGTATAATTCATATAACTTGCTCCATATTCAATTGACCCTAAATTAAAAAATAAAGGATTGTTCTTTAATACTTCAACGACTCTTGAAAAATCTTTATCTGGAAGACTCCTATAAACTGAAGAGAAAATAAACAATATCAACATAACTAATATTATTGTTATATGCTTATAATTTATTTTTATTGGTCTCTTGCTATAAAAACCTGATAGCATAATTATGATTAAAATTAATACTTGTCCTCTAAATCCAACCAATAATAAAAATGCTATATAAATTAACAAAGATACTATTGTAATGACCGATATAACTTTACGGTTAAAATTAATTTCTTTCATAAAATAATAAATGCCAACATACATTAAATATTTTATATAAACTTCACCTTTCATTTCTTGGTAAAGAAATCCTCTGTTTAATAGTACATATTCAATTGCCCCATTTAGATACATAGCTAGAAAATACATCACAATCGAGACAATAACAAAAATACTAGCAATACTAAGAGGTATACTCCATCTTTTATAGTTTCTTTCGTTTCTTTTATTTATTATAAATGCGAATGCTAGGCTCCCAACCATAGTTAAGTTTGTAAAATTTACAAAATGGATATGCTCTGGATCAGCGAAAAAAGTTTGAACAACTCCAAAGCTTATACCTTCTCCTAATATAAGATAATTTAAAACAGGGATCAATGTATAAACATTAAAAAAGATGAAAAACAAAGACGATAAAGATAGAATATATATTTTTTTGATTTTATATATAATTATAAAAGATAATGAAAAATTAAATAAATAAATTAAGCTTGATATAAGAGGACTCCCAATTAGAATTGATAGTAGGGTCAACATGGAACTAGAAAAGATAAACATATAATTGTATATTTTATTTTTATTTGACATTTTTTTTGCTCCGTTCTATATCAATGAAGTTTAACAATCTTTCTCATTCACTTCCAAAAATTATATTGTAATTTATATTATTTCTAATTGAATTATTTAACTTTATATATGCCACAGTATCCTCTACCGTTTCTACAAGTTTTGCATATTTATTTTCTAACAAGTAGTTCATGTATTCATAGCCTGGTAATTTTAATACAATAATATTACATTCAAAAAATAACGCTTCATAAACAGCAGTAGAATATACACCTACAATATAATTTGACTTGGAAAATAAGCTTAATATTGTTTCTTCATCAAAAATTAGTTTAATATTTTGAGGTAATTCAATTTCATTGACTTTACTTTTCCATGTAAGAAATTCACCTGGATGCAACTTATAATAAATGGTGTGATTTTCTAATTTACAAGCTAAATCAGTAGCAAATGAAAATAAGTTTTCACCAACAGTACCTTGAGAAACTATTGTGATTGCATTTTCCTTCTGAATAGATGCTAATCTATTCTTTTGTTCATATAGATAATCAAATTTTCTTAAAATCAGATTATAATTTAATATTGGTATATTTACCATATTATTCCATATACTACCATATAGAATCATAGAATCAGGAAAATATGGTATATTCGTGTTTGCTCCATAAGAATATCCTAAATGAAAGGGAGTTATTATTCCATGTTGAATTTCAATGGATTTTATTCCCAATTCATGAGCTGCAGCAATTAATTCATGTCTTGAATAATGTACCACTAAATAAATTCTATTTGGTTTTTTCCTTTTTAGAATTCTAGTATAAAATTTCTTTCTATAATTAAATTTTGCTATAGCTCTAATTACTATTTCAGATAAATTAATATTAACTTTGAAACTACTATTTATTATTTCATTAAGATCATTGATAAGTTCATAATCTTCTTTAGAGATTCTATGTTTTAGAATTATTTTTCTCTGTAATAGACCGTATAAATAATCCATACCCAGAGAGATACTTTCAATATTTTTAACCGAACCATCATATTTTGTTCTATGAATTAGATTATTTGGAAAATCAATACTTCCATAATCAATGCTTGAAAGTTTCATTTCATCTTCTAAATATTTTGTGTAAATATCGATGTAGTCATTATTTACCATTACTTTTCTGGGATGTCTAAAAACTAGAACATCCTTTTGTGAAAAATCTAATGACCATGATCTAATAAAAGTATTTATTAAAATATTAGGCATTTCAGAAAGGATATTAAAGAATCTAGTATTCGTATTGTTCTGAGCTTTTTTGTGATATCCTTTGTTAAACATAATACGTTCATATACTTCTAATCGAATTAACTTCCAAAAAAAAACTCCTAAAATACTCTTTTCGAATAAGTTGTATCTATCTTCAATTTCAATTATTTTCTCTATTTCTCTCAAAATCAACGCCCTTTCTAAGCATCAAATTTTCATCTTTACTACAATTTTCTTTACTGTAGAATGTTTGATAGAAATAATACCTAGTCTACGAATATCTGTTGGAAGAGAACTATAATATTAGCATAACCAATTATTTTTTCGCCTTTAAGATTATATTTAATATTAACATTATTCTTTAAGAGCCAGTAAATAACATCTTCTAATTTGGGCAGATATTCTAATACAATTACATATAAATCTTGTCCACCAATTTGAATTCGCCCCTCACTTAGATTATCAAAGTTTATACTTAGTAAATACTAAAATACTCTTAATTGCAAAATCAATACCTTTAATGTTATCTACTATTATAGTTTAATGTGCTCCTTTTAATAATATCTATGTATACTCTCATGAATCCTCTTATCAAGCAAGTTCCTGAAATCGCCATATCTAATGCTACCGTTGTCAGGTAATTTGATTATTGTATCCTTATCAATTTCATAAAATGGTATTTTATTATCATGGCTTAATTTTACAATATCTCTGTATAAGATTATTTTTGAATCAATATTATTAAAAATATACTTAGTTCTTTCCATATCGCTTGGAGTATCTACTGTTAAGCTTGCGTATTCCTTGATGAGACTATTGTCTTTAGGCAACATTACAAGCGTTTTGTATTTTGTTGGATCAAAAATGTAATAGAATAAGTATTCACTCTTTTCTGGATCAATAGAGCAATAACAGCGTTTAAGTGCATTAACATCAATAACTTCTGCAGTTGTTCCAATCGGAAGTTTCTCTGCACGTGAGTACTCAGCTTTTGATTCTTTATGCGCAGTTAGAGTCATCTCTAGTATTTGTGGGTCTGTAAAGATATTATCACCAGTAATTCTTATTAGATTCTTAGCATTTTCTTTTTCTCCAATTTCTAGCATTCTATCAATAACTGATGTTTCACTTCCATAATGAATTTTAATATTATTTTGATAAGCTATTTGACCTAAAATTTTATCATCCGGATGGGTAGAAGTTGCAATATAAATCTCATCAATATTTTTTACTTCTTTTATTCTATTAATAATATGTTCAATAACTCTTCTACCATTTACCTCTAATAATACTTTTTGGGGTAAACGAGTAGAATTGGTTCTAGCTATTATACATGCTATAGTTTTCATATCAATCTAAACTCCTCTTTTAATATAGGTTGATCTTTTTTAACTGGTTTATTGATTGTTTTACCAATCAATTTATCACTTTCATAGATTGTATAATCACTCTTTATAGTTGATCTTTTAAAGCTAATATCATTTGCTTTAAGTGTATGCCCTTCACAATAATCTCTATAATATACTGGTATCTTTCTAAATTTAACAGAATATTCTATCTCAGAGTCACTCATACCTTCTTCTTCTTTTCCTAAAGCAGTAAAAAGTAATTCTAACTTATCATGAAGTGAAATAATTCTACTTGCATCATATGCAGTTATATAATCTATTCTATCTATTCCAAATTCCAAGACATAATGAAGTTCAAAAATATTAACACCCATGCCATAAATCATAGAAACTAAATGATCTTTGATTTCGTTATCAAATTCTGTATGGTCTGCATATGCTACTTTAACGCCATATTTCTTTTCATATATTCTCATTCTTTTTAAATTTACAGCACTTAATCTTGTTGGATAGTTTTGAAATCCATACATTAAAATCAATCTATCTTTATCAAAGTTGTTCATATAATTTTCCATTAGATAATCCATTTCCTTGATTTCAAAACCGCTTACTCCAATAATTAATGGAATATCTTCCAAATTGCAAAACTGTATTGCTTCAGATAATAACCTATTATCTGGAATACAACTTGGATGAATCTCAACCGCTGATATCTTATCTTTATTCTTCTTTGCAATTTCAATTGCTGTTCTATCTAGCACGGCTAGAATTACATTCACGCTATTCGTATATGCAAACTCAATAGTTTCAGACCACTGTTCTTCACTCAACATCCACTTATCAATTTCCGAATATATTGCATTAGAATCGGTTAAGAAATCATCTTTATTAATTAAAACCTGAAATTTTATTGCAATATTTTTCTGGTTTCTCAGATTAGTAATCATCTCTTTTAAATAGTCTACAGACCCTTCATGGCTAAATGCTGTTTCAGCAATAATTAAAGGTTCTTTAGAATTTCTAATCAACATTTCTTTATTATTCAAGCTAAATCACCCCAGTCCAAAATCTCATCTTCCTTCATATTACGATTTAATTTTCTTCCAATAACATATTTTTCTTCATCAGGTCTAATATGTGTACCAGGTCTTTTAAATGTAATATCCTTTTCTGTTAGTACTTCGCCCCCTTTTATATCTCGTGTTAATACAATGCTCCTTCTAAATTTCTTTTTCTTATTCTGTTCAGCAACTGAAACTATTCTTTCAAAATTCCCTAACGCTTCATTTATAATATGGCTTTGTTCTACAATAAATTTCATCTCTTCAGGATCAGCAGAAACCTCGTGATCCCATCCTGGTAAATCTTTATCAGTTGTGAAGTGTTTTTCTATTACTGAAGCTCCTAACGCTATGGCTGCTACTGGTACAGACACCCCAATTGTATGGTCAGAGAATCCAATTGGATAATTAGGGAATAGTTTTTGGAGCATTACTATATTGTTTAAGTGAATATCCTTTGCATCTGGTGGATAAATTGATATGCAATGAAGAATTATGATTTGGTAGTTTCCCATTTCTTCAATTGTTTTTACTGCTGTTTCAATTTCAGACAATGTTGCCATCCCCGTAGATAACACAACAGTTTTTCCTTTTTTAGCTATATGTTTTAGTAATCTAAGATTATTAATATCCATAGAAGCTACCTTGAAAAAAGGGACGTCTAGATCATTTAATAAATCTACTTCTTGTTCAGAAAATGGAGTTGAACAGAAGTCCACTCCTTTTTGATTGCAATACTCTTTTAACAGGTAGTGATGGTCTTCTCTTAAATAGTACTTGTCTACCATCTCTTTTAGCGATCCGAAATGCTTCTTAGGAGAATCATCATATTTTTGATTTTTATCATACTCCTCTTGTGCAATCAATGACTTATTAGTCCAAGACTGAAATTTAACCGCATCTACCCCACATTTAACAGCTGAATCAATCATTTTTTTTGCTAACTCCATGTTTCCATTATGATTTGCTCCGATCTCAGCAATGATATATGGCTTTCCATAATTCTTAATTTCTTTGTTATTAATTCTCATTTGCTTTCTCTCCTTAAAAAAATAATCTGTGCTTAGTCTTCCCCACCAGTAACAATTGTTAATTGCCAATTTTTCTAATAGTTTGCTAGAATACTCATCAAATAAATTATTAAGCATACTATAAAACTCCAATAAATCAATATATTCCGAATCAATATCAATTAGTTTAGAATAGTGATCAATTTTTATTTTAATTTCCTTCTTCAACCCTCCTAGGCTAATATCAACTTCACCTGCAGTGTTTTGACAGTATATACGGTAGTAAGTTTTACATGTATCTACTTTTTTTCCCTTGTGTCCCTGCAATAATAAAAGAGAATAAATCATCCAGTCAAAAGTTGTCGTCTGTTTATTATATAGTGTTTTTAACAAAGCACAATCAATCTTATTTAAATTAAGAGCTGTATTACTTAGTCCAAGAAAATTACATTCACAAATCGGACGTATATATTCAATTGTTGGGGGTAAATAATGAAAGAATTTTTTGTCTTTATTCAAGTAGTACAGTTCATTATAAAAAAAACTGTAATCATCATCAAAATTAGATACTATCATACCAATTCTGTTTTCTGACATAGTATCATCAAAATCCCCCAAAATAAGCAAATCGTATTTATCTTTTTTGGCTCTTTCTATAAGTTTTATTCTATTTTCAGGAATTGAACACTCTTGATCATTCATTGCTCTAATTACATTTCGATTTATGGCTTGAGTTAAATTGTCATACTCATCATCATTCAAATCATCGTTAAGAAGAATGACGTCAAACTCTATAGAATCTTGCTTATTAAGCATATCAATAAAGTCTCTATGAAATTTGTATGCAGCTTTATAAACCACCGTACCAAAGGCTACTCTCATGTTTCTTTCCTCTTCGCTTTATTCCAGTTAATAGTGCATGGATTCCCATATGCTATTGAATTTGGTGGAATATCATTAAGAACAACACTTCCCATTCCAATAATTGAATCATTTCCTATTCTAATCTGCTGTTTAATAACAGCTCTCGCTCCGATATGGACGTTCTCTTCGATAACAACATCTCCACAAAGAACTGTCCCAGGTGCAATATGGGCAAATTCACCCACAATACAATCATGTTCAATAATTGTGCCCGTATTAATAATTGCTCCTTCACCAATTACAGAACCAATATTTATAACTGCATTCTTACCTATAAAAATACCTCTATCTAATTTTGCATTCTCGCTAACTATTGCAGATGAATCAATAATACTTGGAATATTAAATCCAATCTTCTTAAGCATTTCAAATAATTTTCTCCTTAGTCGAGTATCTCCTATACTGCCAACTGTAATAAATGCGTTCTTATAGCCGTAATTAAACAATTTTTCTAAATCATCATCCGTACCGATTATTTTTCTATTCAATATTTCTTTACCTAAATTTTCTTTAGTATCAATAATTGCAATATCAGTAAAATTAAATGATGTAATTAATGAATCTAGAACCGATTTACAGTGACCTCCACCACCTATTAAAAGAATTCTATTATTCATCATGTTCTAACCTTCTTCTCATCTCTTCCATTTCATCTAATTGGCCCATATCCAGCCAACTATTTTCTCCAATTGGAAAAACACCAATTCTTTCCCCTTCAGCTTTGTACTTTTCAATGATGTCAGGAAACCCCACTTTCTTGTTTTCTTCAAGATCTTGAATTATCTTAGGTTCAACAATATACATTCCCGTATTTGTTAAAAATGAAAACTCTGGTTTTTCTTTCATAGATTCAATCTCTCCGTTTTCACCAATCTCTATTACCCCATAAGGTATTCTTATGTTTTTTAGAGAACACACCATAGTTATAAGATTCTTATTTTCAATATGAAATTTATAAATTTTTTCATAATCTTCTTCTATTAATATATCGCAATTTGACAAGATAAAAGTCGAATTAATCTTACCTTTTAGCAAACTAAGACCTCCACCTGTTCCTAATGGTTCTTCCTCATCAGCATAGTTGATAGAATACTCTTTGTCTATTTCGTTGAAATATGCTTTAATCATATTTTTTTTATGATTTACTATTAAATGAAATTCTTTTGCTCCCAACTTATGAAACCTATTGATGATATGTTCTACAATTGGAATCTCACCTATTGGTATCAAAGGCTTAGGAAGAATTTTCGTATAAGGATATAGTCTCGTCCCTAATCCCCCAGCCATAACAACTACGGGCACCTCTAGATTCTTTTCTACACCAAATTCTTCTTCATTCCATAATACAACGGAAACGATATCCATATTACTATCTAATACTGGAAGTCCTTCTATGAAGTTCTCTTTCATATATTCATTCGCATTGCTTTTTTCAGATTCCATTAGATACTTCGGATTATAATTAGCAATATCTTTCACTAAAGCATCGATATTCCCTTTTTTTAGAATCCAACGTCTAATATCGCCATTTGAAATGGCAGCAATAAACTTATCATTTCTTGTTACAAACAACACTTTTTTAGAAACTCTATCCAGCTGTTCCATAGCTTCTCTCATTGAAGCTTCTTCATCTATTAAAAAACTATTTATTTTCATTTTAGCACCTCACCCTAGAGATGAATTACACCACCTCTGGTTGTTTTAAACACTCAATAACATATCCAACATCTTCTCCAGAAAGATTAGAGCTACATGGGATATTTATTACCTTGTCCAAATACTGTTTAGCTTTATTAATCTTATAGGTTTGACTTCCTTCGTATGGTTTTTGATCACTGATCAATCCCCATATTGGTCTTGTCTGGATCTTCTTAGAAGCTAGATATTTGATAATTTGGTCTCTATTTAATGCGTATCCTTGGTCTACATATAATGCATAAAACCAATAGTTAGGACGAATACTATCCTTGAAATCTAAAATTCTCAATCCAGGTATCTTTTGGATTCCATCCCTATAGAAATCATAATTATTCTTTTTATTCTCGATAAAATCTTCTAATTGCTCCAGTTGTCCAAGTCCTAAGGCTGCCTGAAGGTTCGTCATGCGGTAGTTATAACCAATTTCGTCATGAGTATAGTAAAGCTCATCACTTTTAGCTTGAGTAATAAGATGCTTCGCTCTCCTCAGAATTTCTTCATTATCTGATACAATCATCCCTCCACCACCGGTGGTCATAATTTTATTTCCATTAAATGAATAGACACCTATGTCTCCGATAGTCCCAGCGTGCTTACCTTTATATTTCCCTTCAATATAATAAGTACCAATCGCTTCTGTTGCGTCTTCGATTACTCTCAAATTGTACTTATTAGCAACATCAATAATACCTTCCATATCAGCCATGTTTCCAAAAACATGAACAACAATTAATGCCTTGATATGCTTTTTACTTGAATTATTAATGAGTTTGCCATTGATAAATGTGCATTCATTTACACAAAATTCTTCTAATTTATCTTCATCCATAGTAAGCGAATCATCGCAGTCCATAAAAATTGGTTCTGCGCCAATATACTTAACTGGATTTACTGCAGCGATAAACGTTAATGTTGGGACAATGACTTCATCAGCTTTTGTAACCCCACAAACTTTAAGTGCGATATGAAGTCCTGATGTCCCATTTTGACAGGAAACAGCACCTTTGCACTTAGCATACTCTTTTACTTTTATTTCAAAATCATTTACATATGGACCGCCTGTTGATACCCACTCTGTCTCAACTGCATGCGTTACATACTCTAGCTCTTTTCCTTTTAAGTTGGGGACGGATAGAGGTATGAATTTTTGACTCATCTTGGCACCTCCAAATTAAATATTGTATATATCTGTCTTATACTGATTTAAATTATACTTGAAGAATTCTATGGTTTCTGCCAAGCCCTCTTCAAAGGTATAATTAGGCTTCCAATTGGTCAGTCTCATGATTTTCTCGTTGGATCCTAAAAGTCTATTTACTTCACTCTTTTCAGGTCTTAATCTCTGCTCATCAAAAAAAATCTTAGCATTTGGATTAATCTGTCTTATCAATTCTTCAGCAAGCTGACCAATAGATATCTCTTGTTGAGTAGCAATATTAATTTCTTCACCTATTGTTTTGTTTGACTTTGCAATTTCAATAAACCCATTCGCTGTATCCTTTATATAGTTAAAATCTCTGGTTGGTGTCAATGAGCCAAGTTCGATTTCTTGTTTCCCTGCTAGAAGCTGTGTAATAATTGTTGGAATTACAGCTCTTGCTGATTGTCTTGGTCCATATGTGTTAAATGGACGAACGATTGTAATTGGCATATTAAAGCTACGATAGAAGGACTCCGCTAAACGATCTGCACCAATTTTTGTTGCAGAATAAGGGGATTGTCCTTGGTATGGATGCTTTTCATCAATAGGAACATATTGAGCAGTTCCATATACTTCTGATGTTGATGTTATCAATAGTCTTGAAGTATTTAGGTCTCTTGCTGCTTGCAGTACATTAAGTGTACCCTTAATATTTGTGTCTACATAAGTATCTGGCGAATGATAGCTAAATGGGATAGCAATCAATGCAGCAAGATGAAACACCTCGTCCACGCCCTTCATTGATTCTCTGACCCCATTTGAATCTCTTACATCCCCAGTAAATACTTCTACATCTTTCATTATGTCTTTAGGAAGTGTATCCAACCACCCCCAAGAATTAAATGAGTTATAATATGCAAAAGCTTTCACCTTATGACCTTGCTTGACTAACTCTTCTGTTAAGTGACTTCCAATAAACCCGTCTGCACCAGTAATTAAGATTTTTTTCATATAAACATTTCCTTTCTAATCTCTACTAAATAAATCTCTTGTATATACCTTTTCCTCCACATCATTAATCTCATCTGATAATCTGTTCGCAACAATAACGTCTGCAATCATTTTAAACTTTTCAAAATCTTTAATGACTCTTGAATGATAGAAATCATCCTCTTTCAGAGCTGGCTCATATACAACTACTTCAATGCCTTTAGCCTTTATACGTTTCATAACTCCCTGTATTGCAGATTGACGGAAGTTGTCAGAATCCATCTTCATAGTTAACCTGTAAATACCAACTATCTTTGGATTTCTCTTAATAATCATATCAGCAATATGATCTTTTCTCGTTCTATTTGCGTCTACGATTGCTGACATAATATTTTGAGGTACATCTTGATAATTTGCCAATAATTGCTTTGTATCCTTTGGTAAGCAATAACCTCCATAACCAAATGAAGGGTTATTGTAGTGATTTCCTATACGTGGGTCAAGGCCAGCCCCCATAATAATCTGTTGCGTATTAAGACCTCTAACTTCTGCGTAAGAATCTAGCTCATTAAAGAAAGCCACCCTCATTGCAAGATATGTATTTGCAAAAAGTTTAATAGCTTCTGCTTCTGTTGCTTCTGTGTAGAGGATTGGAATATCTTTCTTGATTGCACCTTGGGCTAAAAGCTCAGCGAACACTTTTGCCCTTTCAGATTGTTCACCCACTACAATTCTTGAAGGGTAAAGGTTGTCATATAAGGCTTTTCCTTCTCTCAAAAACTCGGGCGAAAACATAATGTTTTCAGTATCAAACATTTCTTTTACTCTTTCTGTATATCCAACAGGTACCGTAGATTTAATAACCATCACAGCATCTGGATTAATCGAAAGTACACTTGCTATTACCGCCTCAACTGTTCTTGTATTGAAATAATTCTTCTCTGGATCATAATTTGTCGGTGTTGAAATTATAACATACTCTGCATCTTTAAATGCAATATAATTATCAGTCGTAGCTAGCAAATTCAAATCTTTAGTATCTAAATATTCTTCAATATCAGTATCAATGATTGGAGATTTCTTAGCGTTAATCAAATCAACCTTATCTTGAATTATATCAAGTGCTATAATTTCATTATTTTGAGCCAAAAGAACAGCATTTGATAAACCTACATATCCTGTACCTGCTATAGTAATCTTCATTATATCCACCTCTAATTAAATTAATATCTCTCAAGACGTCGATTCTTTATTAATTTCACAACGTGAGCAGAAAGTTCTTTCATACTGTATGATGGAGATGTGCAAATTGCTAAAAATAAATTACTTAGAGCAATCCTATTATTTCCACTTCTTTTACCTACAACTGCCATAACTGCGTGATGTCTAAATTTTACATATCGTTTTTGTTTTGAAGAAAGTTTAGGAAAATATTTCTGTTTAAATTGAAAAAGTTCAACTTCTTTATCCAATTTAATTTGTCCTACAGAAATTCTTTCACCACCATGAATATACTGAATAACTCTAGCAACAGGTAAATAACCTATTTTTATATTGTTTTCAATAGCCTTTAACATTAACATAAATTCTTGTCCCACTTGAACATCATCAAAACCACCAATATTCAGAATACTTTGTCTTTTGAACATGTATGTAGCTGTAGGAGTAAGATGATGCATAATATGTTGCTTCAGCAATTCTACATTAGATAAGTGCTTAATATACTTATGCTCTCTATAATCAATCAGCTTACCTTTAGTATTGTGGAAACGAACATCTGTAAATGTTAAATCGTAATTATCTTTAATCATAAACTCAAGTTGTAGTTGAATTTTGTCTGACAAATATATGTCATCATCATCTAAAAAAGTAATAAAATCCCCTGTCGCCTTGAAAACACCTTCATTTCTAGCTAATGCACCACCCATATTTTTATAATTCTTGATATAAACAATTTTTTTATTAGCTTCATACTTTTGCATCTTTTCTTCAGTTGCTTTTCTAGAATCCGAACTAGGGTCATTATCATCTACTACTATAACTTCAATATTTGTGTGACTCTGATTAAGAATGGATTCTATAGCTCTTTCGAGAAATTGACTCCTTTTATAAGTAGGAACAATTACACTTACTTTATAGCTACTATTATCAATATTCATAAACTCCACCTCTCTGTCCGCTCAATATATTCTTCAAACGAACAAGTCTCATAATCATATTCTATCCTATGACCACCTGACATCTTAATGTCATAAGTAAATGATCCAAACACTTTACCAAACTTTTCAAATAAACCTTAAAAGTATCATTCGCTAAGTCACTTAGCATACTTTCAGCTTCTAATTATGAATGACTTCCTATCATATCAATGGTTGTCTACCCTTATACTTCTCAGACCACTGGCTAACTCAATTATCAAATGAAGTTTTTATATAACTTCCTCCTGTAATCAATATTCTTTTTATATTTAAGACACCTCTTTTACTCTAATATAGGTCAATCAAACACTTCACTTGTCTATATATTTTTCTTCCCCAAATAGCACAACACCAACGGTTCTAAAGATAATCTTGATATCAAGCCATAAACTGTAATGTTCCACATAATAAACGTCATGCTTATATCTATCCTGTAGGTCCAAATGAATATTTCCGCTCACCTGAGCCAGCCCAGTCATACCAGGCTTCATATTAAGCCTCTTTGAAATCTCGTCATTGTACTCTTCGAGAGAAGCAATCCTCTCAGGTCTTGGACCAACAAGGCTCATTTCACCCTTTAGAACGTTTAGTACCTGTGGAATCTCATCTATCTTTGTCCTTCTTAAAAGCTTACCAATGCAAGTTACTCTATCATCATCTTTCATAACTTCTTGCCTTTTAATCATCTTCTCAGATCCAGGTTTCATGGTTCTAAATTTATAGACTTTAAAGATCTTCTTGTATTGACCAGGTCTATCTTGCAAAAAGAAAATAGGTCCTTCTGAAGTGGCTTTAATTAAAATGGCAACTGTAACCCACATAGGTAATAATACTACTAATACTATTAATGAAAGAATGATATCTATTAATCTTTTAATTGCTTTCTGCATCTCTACCCCTCATTTTCATAATCGATTGGTGTTAAGTACCCATCGCTTAGTTTTATTTCTCCTTCATCTGGGTCAACCTTAGCTGACCAAATCCTTATTACTTTATCTCTATCTTTATAAAAAGCTCCTGGATAAGGATGTGTAACTGCTCTAACCAGTTTATCTGCTTCATCCATTTTCATTGAACTTAATAGCTCACCATCATCGGGTTTCCTACCTGACCACTCAGTCGCTTTAGATTCATCTTGTTTCTTCAATACCACCCTATCATTTACAATGTCATCCCAGTATTTTGCAATCAACTCTACATGCATCTCATCAACCTTTTTATAAAGGTCTGTTGCTGTAGTATTTTCATTAATCTTAATAACATCCTGACCAATAATGTCACCAGTATCTACACCTTCATCAAGCTTAAACATTGTAACCCCAGTCTTATCTTTTCCTTTGATAATAGCCCAAGGAATAGCTGCCCTACCTCTACCTACCGGTAGAAGCGTTGGATGCATTCCAATACATCCATTAATTGGTGTTTCAATCACTTCTTTCTTTGCAATCTGTGACCAACCAATAATGAAAAGCCAATCAATTTCATGTTCCTTTAAAGCTTCAATTACCTTTGGATCGTTGATGTTATTGATTTTAAGCAGAGGAGCATTCTCTCTTTCTGCTACTTCATCAAGATAAATTCTTCCTGATTTATTCTTAGCCTTTTCATCTTTTAATGTGATGAGAAGATCTAGTTTACCACCAATTTTGTATATTTCTTCAATACAACTTAGCCCCAATTGAACACAAGTTGTGAATGCAATTTTCTTCTTCATAATTTCAATTCCTCTCCAATTGATGTTAATTTTACTAGAAATTAAAACCCTCTTCTAAACGCACTTTCAAAGCTTTCAGCATAAACCATACCAGCTTGTCCACCTCTATAAGCTGCAAGACCTTTTAAGGCTTCATTACTTCTAGGATGTGGATACGGTCTCATTACTCCTCTGTACTTAGAGAGAGCTTCTATCTTCTTATCTACAGCTTCCTCTGCAATCTCGATAAATGTATTTGGATTAAACTGATTCAAAGATTTATTTAGTGCCCATTCAGTTGCAGAAGGTACTTCCATGAAGAGTAATTCCTTTAAGGGACTAACTTCTGGTCTTCGTTGAAAAAGTCTCACTGCAGCTTGGCATGCAAGAGACGTATGTAAGTGATCATTATTTAAATCAGCTGGATGATGTGTAAATACAACTTGTGATCCAGTTTCCTCGATTGCCTTTTCTATGAATTGAACCAATTTGAGATGAGGTACTGTATTGAATTCGATATTTGGGAATTCGCCTTTAATGACTCTATTAACGCCTAGTATGCTTAATGAGCCATTAACATCCTCTTGAAGCTCTTCTGTCGTTGGTCTATGATTTCTAGCATTTACTTCTCCAGACATAATACATACATTTACCGTATGACCTTCCTGTGCTAACTTATACATAGTGGCTCCTGCGCCTAAAACTTCATCATCTGGATGTGCTATTACTACTAAGTAATTCATCTTTCATACCTCGCTTCATGTAATGTAATTTCCTATATAAATACAATCGCTCCTTTTATGAACACCTTGATTTCTTAATTTATGTATTTAGTTGGATAATCACATCGTTCTTATTTCAAATAAAATCTTACTCTATCTATTCTACAATCTTTCTAATAAATTTATCATCTTTACATTATTTATTTTCAAATAATCCCCCATTAACTCCTGATCTTCACCAACATATAATAATACTGCATTCCTAATCTTCTTCACACTAAATTTACTATTTTTACCTATTATATTAACTTTTACAGACTTATTTTCTGATAGAAATTCAGTGACTGCAACCCCAATCACTTCCCCCATTTCATCATCAGACTTTAAAATAAAAATATCATCATATTTTAAGCTCAACTCACTTAATACCGATTTTACCTTCTCTTTTGTCTCATAAATAGCTCTGTAGTGTACTTTAAGATATCTAACCGTTTTATTAGCCTTTTCCATAATTCCAACTGGCGTCAACATATAAAACACTTGCTTTTGAGACACTTGTTCCATCTTAATTAAGCCTTCTCTAATCATTTTATTAATTAAGACATTAATACTTCCTAAAGACAGTCCTAATTTACGGGAGAGTTCACGCTGACTGATACTTTCATTATCTGCGATTTCTGACATGATAAAAAATTCGTTATCCGAATATACACTTTGTGGCACAAATATCTCCCCTTTTATAACATAAACTATCTACTATGTAATATTATTTTAAACGGTTCGTAAAATGAACGCAAAAACATATTACCCCTTTTTAAAGCATTTGTCAATTAAAAATTCTTATATAAACCTATTATATCAAATTTGACATAGACACTATATTCATTGAAATATCTACATTTTAACTTCTGACTTTTAATCCCCATCAAAAATGAACCGCCATCCATTCCTAAAAATTTCCAGCAGTTCACTCATCATTTCACTATCATGACTATCTCTCAACAAACATCCGATAGTCCCTTCTATACAATGCTCTATCTATTTCTCTTCACTCAAGTACTTTTCAAGTTCCATAATCGCCTTTTCCTCATCCGACCCATCTGCCGAAATCGTAATATCTTCGCCTTCTAATACACCTAAAGACATCATACCCATGATGCTTTTGGCATTCACCTTCTTGTCTTGCATTTCAACATAAATATTACTTTCAAACTGACTTGCTACTTGTACAAATAAAGCAACGGGTCTTGCCTCTAACCCTGAAGCAATTTTAACGGTTATTTTTTTATCTGTCATGATAATCCTCCCTTTTGTCTCTTATTTTTTCTGCAATATGACTTATCTTACGCAACCGGTGATTTACACCAGATTTTCCAACTGGTGGATCAAGTAAAATACCAAGTTCTTTTAATGTAGCCGACGTGTATTCCAGTCGGATACGTGCCATTTCTTCTAGAGGTTCTGGTAATGTGTGAAGACCTACGGTATGTTCTATATATTGAATATCTTCTACTTGTCTAACAGCAGCAGATACGGTTTTCTTCAAATTAGCAGTCTCACAATTAACGATTCTGTTCACATTGTTGCGCATTTCTTTCAGGATCCTCACATTCTCCAAGTTCATGAGGGCAACATGTGCTTCCATAATGTTAAGCAAATCAACGATTTGAGAACCTTCCTTAAGATAAGTAATATAATATTTTTTACGCATGATGGTCTTGGCATCCATACCAAAAGAATTGATTAATTGACGCAACTCATCACTTTGGTTTTTATGCTGACTGACAAATTCAAGATGATATGTCTTCTCAGGATCACTTAAAGAAGCACTTCCTAAAAATGCTCCCCGTATATAAGCTCGTTTACAGCAGGTACTTTGCACGATTAAGGGGTTAATATGATGGACAATATGAAGTCTTCCATCTTCGCCAAATGATGCAATGCCTATGGCTTTTAAAACCTTCATAGCCAGGTCTGTATGGGTTATATACATGACATATATGCGACTCTTTTTTAACTGCGTGTTTTTCCTAATTAATACTTCAACATTAATATTAAATGTTTTTTTCAATAATGTAAAGTATTTTCTTGCAACGGCTGCATTTTCAGTCTGTACCTTGACGGTAATCTCTTTGTTATTCATCACCTTGATTTTACCGCATATATTAATGATGGCTGCTATCTCTGCAATTCTACAATGTCTACCACTACCAATATGCCTTGATAACTCCTCTTTCACTTCTGAAGAAAAAGACATATGATCACATCCTTTATTTCTTATTCTTGGTAGCGCTTGTATGGTCAGACAATGGAAATAATAACTTCTGCCAACCGATCCGGGTTATGTCGTATTAATGTGGTCCCTTTTAGTATCTTCAATAATGGCGCTTCTAATACTTGAATTCCACTTTCTTGTAATTTATCTTTATGATATGTAACAGGGATGGCATCATCTTCCACGTATAACTCCAGTATGTCTTTTGGAATCCCTTGGTTGTTGACGATAACATAATCTATTATACCTTTTCCTAGATATTTTTCAATAACCTTAATGTGATCCTCTAGGGAATAATAGTCCGTCTCACCTGGTTGGGTCATGATGTTACTCACATAGATCACTTTTGCCTTAGACCCAGCAATGGCATCGGATATACCATTGACCAGTAGATTTGGTAAGATACTGGTATAGAGGCTGCCTGGTCCAAGGACGATGACTTCTGTCTCTGCAATGGCCTCAAGGACCTTATCATGTGGTTTCGGGTCTTTGGGTTCTAACCAAACATGCTTAATGTGTTTTCGATCCAGCTTACAGACTTGAACAATCTCACTCTCACCTTCCACAATGGAATGATCGTCGTACATGGCACATAGCTGGACATTTTCAATGGTCACCGGAAGTACCGTTCCTGTCACAGCCAGAACTTCACTGGTTTTTTCAATAGCTTGTTCAAAGCTGCCAAAGATACCGTTGAGAGCTGCTAGAAAAAGATTGCCTAGATTCTGTCCATTCAGACTGCCTTCTGTGAACCGATATTGAAAAACTTTTTCCATGATGGGTTCTGTTTCTGCAAGGGCAAGAATACAGTTTCTTATATCACCTGGTGGTAACATATCCAGTTCCCGTCTGAGTATGCCTGAACTGCCTCCATTATCTGCTACTGTGACCACTGCTGATAGTTCTTCTGTGTATTTTTTTAATCCCCTTAACATGGTGGATAGGCCTGTGCCGCCACCTAGTGCTACGATTTTCTTATCTATTTTGTCATACATTTACACTCACTCCTTGATGCAATTGTTCCCCTTTTATTATGTGGTGTTGTACGGGCATATCTACTTATGCTTTGCGTCTTTTTCAATATCGCGATGATAGCAATTCACACTGTAGTTATGATGTGCTAAACGTTTATAGAGTTCGTTGGCTAAGGTAACGGAACGATGTTTACCGCCTGTACAGCCAATGGCAATGACTAATTGGTTCTTACCTTCATTAATATAATTGGGTATTAGGAAATTAACCATATCATCCAGTTTATCAATGAATTTATTGGCCACATCCCACTTCATCACATAATTTTTAATGTCTTCGTCATTACCTGTTTTCTCTCGGAGCTCTGGTATATAATAAGGATTCGGTATAAAACGCACGTCAAACACAAGGTCTGCGTCAACGGGCATACCGTATTTAAAGCCAAAAGATAGGATGGTAATTATTAGATTCTTGTAATCATGCCCTTCTAAGAAGATTTTGCCAATTTCAACTTTCAACTCTCTGGTTAGCAGATTACTGGTATCAATGATATAGTTAGCTCTTTGTTTCGCTTCACTGAGCATTTCTCTTTCTTTGTCAATACCATCTTGGATACGTCCTTCTTTTACAAGGGGGTGTTTTCGCCTTGTTTCTTTGAAGCGTTTCACCAATGTTTGATCGTTAGCATCTAAAAAGAGAACTTCCAGTTCATAGCCTTCTTTTTCTAATTTCTGGGTTTCGGTAAGCAATTCGGTAAATAGATGCCCACCTCTTATATCAATACCAAGGGCTACCTTATTAATACCTGATTCTGGGCTAAAACAAATCTGAGCAAACTTATTAATCAATACTGGTGGTAGATTATCAACACAGAAAAAGCCGATATCCTCTAACATCTTTAGTGTTATACTCTTCCCTGCACCTGACATACCCGTTACAATAACAAATTGCATGTGCTTCATCCTTTCAAGTTACGATTTTATGTCTAAGGCTTATTCGCCGATAATTCTTACTTCTGTCTCTAATTGTACTTGGTACTTATCTGCCACGGTGGTTTGTACATGTTGAATCAGTTGAATAATGTCATCAGCTGATGCACACCCGCAGTTCACAATGAACCCACAGTGTTTATCGGATACCATGGCATCCCCTATTTGAAAACCTCTCAGGCCACAATCCATGATGAGCTTTCCTGCATAGTAACCTTCTGGTCGTTTGAATGTACTGCCTGCACTGGCATACTCTAAAGGCTGCTTTGTTTTACGTCGTGTGTTCAGGTCATGCATTTTTGCATAGATTTCCTCTTGATGACCTTTTTTACATTTTAACACAGCACTTAGTATAATATAATGGGTATCTTGGATGATACTGGTTCGATAACCCAGTTTAAGTTCTTCCTTGGTTAGGGTGAAAACTCGCCCCTCTTCATCCATCACATCTGCTGATAGGAGTACTTGGGATATCTCGCCCCCATAAGCCCCTGCATTCATATAGACAGCACCACCTAATGTGCCTGGTATACCGGAAGCAAACTCAAAGCCTTCTAGGGATGCTTCTGCAATGATTTTCGCTAATTTAGATAATAAAACCCCTGCACCTGCTGTAACCGTATCACCTTCTATGGTGACCTGATCAAGGGTTTTGTACACTTGAATCACGACGCCTCGATAGCCTTTATCTTTAACTAACACATTACTGCCATTGCCTAATATATAATAAGGTGCCTCATGAGCCTTACAGGTTTTGATGGCATGGGCTAATTCCTGGATGCTGTCTGGGCATATAAAAATATCCGAGTGGCCCCCAACTTTAAATGTGGTGTGCTTATCCATGGCTTCCTTAACACGTATGTTGTCTTGGTTAATACCTTCAGCTAATGCACGGACCATTAATTCTATATTCATAAATCTGTCCTTTCGTTTCTATCCTATCATTCTAGTATATCAAATATGGACTTAGAACATGCTTATTTCTTAGGATTGTTTCAAATTATTTTGTGTCATGATACGTAAACATAGATATCTTATTATAGCATATTTTTAAGTGCTATGAGACTTGAATTTATTTCATTAAAATAAAATCTATTAAAGGAAATGGAAATATGATAAAATAGATGTTGGCCATTAGCATCGTTTATCAACATACAATAATGGTACGACCATATACATAGCATAGAGGAGGAGTATATATGGGTGTTTCATCTTTTGGCAATTCTGGTCCTGGTATTATGTTTTCAATTGTGCCTATTTTTATATTTATCGTATTTGTTTTGGTGATTGGCATGATTATTGTTCAAGCCATTAAAGGTGGAAAACAATGGAAGCAAAATAACGCATCTCCTGTTTTAACCGTTGACGCAACCGTAGTTTCAAAACGTACGGATGTCAGCCACTATCGTCGTAATTCCAATGAAAATCACATGAGCACGTCCAGATCATCAACCAGTTATTACGTCACATTTCAAGTAGAAAGTGGTGATAGAATGGAGTTCCATGTGCAAGATACAGAATATGGTATGTTAGTAGAGGGTGATATGGGAAACCTAACGTTCCAAGGTACACGGTATAAAGGATTTGAACGTCAAAAATAATCCTGATATGGTATAAAAGAGATTATCAATAAGATAAAAAATAACACGAAACTTTCATCCTTCGTGTTATTTTTATGTAAATTTCAGCAAAAAGAGTTACTTATTCAGCATTTCGTTGTATACTAAAGACACGTGATATGTAATAGGACTATGTATTGGAGGATGAAACGATGGGGAATACAACTTCATTAAAACTGGATTATAAAAAAACGTTTATTCTGGGTTTTGGTTTTTTCACAACGGGTCTGGTATGGCCTCTCTATAACGTCTATGTACCTCTGTTCTTGCGACAATTTTTTGACCGCCAGTTAATCATTAATGGTATCATGACACTGGATAACATCTTAGCTATATTCTTGATTCCTGTCATCAGCGCCATGAGTGATCGAACAGTTACCCGATATGGTAAACGAAAGCCGTATATTATGGTGGGACTACCTATCTCAGCACTGATGTTTATCCTGCTGCCAGGTTTTTCACATAATTTCTTATTCTTGATGGTCATTATTACCATTCTTAATTTTTCCATGGCCATATACAGGGGGCCTGTGGTAGCCCTTATGCCAGACATGACACCGCCTGAGCTTCGCAGTGAGGCAAATGGTATTATTAACTTCATGGGTGGTTTAGCCTCTGTTTTTGTATTGATTGGCGGCTCATTTATGTATGCGGCTAATCGGAACCTGCCTTTTATGGCTACGGGTATTGTGATGGTCATATCCCTCATCATTATCATGCGGTTCATAAAAGAGCCTACAACCTATGCCCCTTCAGAAAAAAAAGAAAAAGTACCTATTCTAAAAACCATTCGTGACGTGATAGGTGCAAAAGATCAAAAAACCATTAAAATACTCTTTGCTATTTTATTCTGGTTTATTGGTTACCAAGGACTAGAAGCTACTTTTAGTAACTATGCTGTGTATTACCTGAATCTTGCTGAAGAAGAAGCCAGTTTGATTCTTGGGGGATATGCATTAGCTTTTCTGCTATTTGCCATTCCATCTGGCTTTATTGGTAAGAAATTAGGTAAAAAAAGAGCCATTCTCATTGGTTTAACCGTGGACATCTTCATCTTTATTATTCTCGGTTTGATGGGACCTGCTGGACTTATCCCATTCAATAAAACCACCATGATTGCTTTATTTGGTGTAGCCGGTATTTTCTGGGCGTTTATTAACATTAACTCATATCCCTATGTGGTTCAAGGTGTTAGCGAAGAAAAAGTGGGTACATATACAGGGTTATATTACTTCTTCTCATCCATTGCAGCCATTAGTGGACCATTCATCTATGGACTGTTTGTGGATTATATAGGATTCAATGTATTGTTCTACGTGACGGCGGCAACATTTGCTATCGCATGGGTATTTGTTCAACTGATTAAAACCAATCATACTGAGGTTATGTAAATATATTGTGATTTTACCGTATCCTTATGTAATAATAGCATTCTAGGTTTTTGGTCCTAAACTTAAATATTAAATAAAAAAGGGGTATCGGAATAATTAATCCGACATCCCCTTATTACCAACATTTTTAAGCTTAATTAAAAATTAAAGACCCTTTGGTTATTTCCGAACAATATACTTTATAGGTTTAATTACGGCTGTAATGGAATTATTATTTCTTCTTTTGTAGAAAAAATAGGTTCACTAAGCGTTATATTTACTGCCTCTTGTTCACTTTTAATACTTGAAACAATAACCTCATAGTAATCTTTATCCACTTCTTTTAGTTTATTTTCCTCATATGGATCTTTATATGTCACCCTCGTACTATTAACATTATAATCATTAAGTTCATTTCTATCTACTGCTGCAATAACACTTTCTAACCTTACTCCACTTGTTAGAACAACATTTTTATCAAAGACTAATTTAACTCTTTGTGCTTGTTTTTTCATAATGTTAAACTTGCCATCTATTGTCTTCGAACTAACACGATCAATGTAATCTAACCACTCTACATTATTAATAGTTAACTTATAATCCCCAATAGTTACATCAATAGGCATTTCTGTTTTCTTATCTAAATGTACTTTCTTTTTTAGGTTCATGTCTTGTATAGTTATATATGGTATAACTAACTTGATATTGGGTTCTAGTTTTCTATTAAAATATAAAGTATTATCAGTACTATTATCTTCACTATAATGTTTTATACCTTTACTATCTAATAAATAAATTTCACTTAATGGAAATGAAATTGTTTGGTTAAGTTCATCTGAATTGGTTAACATTTTTAACTGCAACTTATTACCAATATAGTTAGTAGCTATTGCTATATCAATATCACCAAAGCTAGTAAAATTACGCTCTCTAGATGCTAATTCTGGTACTGGAGTCATAACTATTGGTAATTTATGTTCACCATACAAAATATTAAAGTTATCTACATCATTAGAATTAAATTCACATTTTAATCTACCACTCCATTTATAATTATCTTGAGAGTCACCTATTAAATCACTTGATACTAATTTAGCTAATTCACCTTTTTCATTTTGAATAACTAACGATTCACCTTCTTTATATAATTCATTAATTGGTACACTACCTTCTATTGTCATACTAATCATTTTACCTTCACTATATGCTGAATTAACTTTTATATAGTTTTCTTCATCTATGCCAAATAGTATCGAACCCGAAAGCCAATAAGCTTTATCTTCACTATCTACTGTTACCAACTTGTTTATACCAGGAATGTATCCAAATACTCTGTTTGCAGTCGCACTTATATCATCAGTAAATAGTATACATATCAATAATAAAGGCAAAGCTACCACAGCCACACGTTTTGTATAGTACAATCGATTTTTCTTTCTTTTATTCATTATATTCTCCTTTATATCCTCCGTAATTTTAATATTTTTTAGCTTGTCATCAATATGTTTTTTTACATTATTCATACTAGAGCTCCTTCCACTTCAATTCTCAAACATTTTCTTGCTCTTGATAATCTTGTGCATACATTTGATTCTGATATATTCAAAATACTCGCTATTTCCTTAGTTGAGAATTCCTGATAGTAAAACATCAAAATCACTTCCTTCTGCTTTCGATTCAAATCCATTATCAACGTCATTAACTCGCTTTCTTCCATTATAGGTTTTTCAATGTATTTTTCCGCTCTTATCTTTTTATCATTTAGTATAATTCTTTTTGCCCATGAACTTCGTAAATAATTTTTACATGTATTTATACATATTTTTGTAATCCATGTTTTTATTGAGGATGCTTTTTTAAAATTGCCAATATTCCTATATACAGATAAAAAAGTATCTTGACATGCATCCTCAGCAAGTTGATAGTCTTTTAAGTACAAATAACATAATCTTAAAATTTGAGTACCATATTCGTCAATTAATTGTTCAAACTCTTGTTCGCTTATATTTTCTTTCACTATTTTGAACCTCCTCAATATATTAGACACACATAAAGTCTAAAACCTTACATTTAATTAAAATTTATATTGATACCAAGAAATAAAAAATATCGCCAGTTGGCGATATTTTTTATTTCTTGGTATCTTAGTATACAGTACCATCTCCACTTATTCTTACACCATCTACACTTTTATATTTAAAGTAATGACCTATATCTTGTTGACATGCAACCCCCCATGATAATACATCATCTAAATAAAAAGTGTCACTAGTATATAAAGAACCATCTTCCTTATACATATAAACTTTCAGGTTTTGATCTTGATTAGGTTCAAATTTATGATAAATGGCGTACCCTGTAGAAGATATTAAATCCGTTGGAGGATCGGTATATATATAACTTGAGTATATATATGAACTCATTGAATATGAAAATGAACGACTCCCATCACCTCTAATAGCCCAGGTACTAGTAGGTATGTTAATCCCACGAACTGAAGCATCAAAGTTTGTGGTTAACAAATTGCTGATTAAATGATTTTGATCTTTAAGTAAAATTTTAGGTGTTACTACTTCTGGACTCTTTCTGATAAGACCAGCTTCTTCATAGGCTCTAATATTCTCTTCACCTTTTACTATAATAAATGTAGGATCTGATTGTTTATCATTTGTAGCAGCACTTGTAGATATACTAGTTAAGAATAACATTGTACACAAAGTAAAGACCATTAATTTTTTCATTTAAATTCCTCCTTTTAAACTTATATATGTATTTTATTAAACATTCATTTAATTAGGTTAGTGATATTTTCCTCCTAATATTTTAGTATACTGAACCATCTCCACTTATACTTTTACCGTCGTCACTTTTATACTTAAAGTAATAACTCTTATCTGGTTCACACGCCATTCCCAATGTTGACACATCATCTAAATTATCAAGTAACATACTCGTAAACAATGAACCATCTTCATTATACATATAAATTTTCAATTGTTGAACTTGATCAGGCTCAAAATAATGATATATTGCATATCCAGTGGATGATATTAAACATGGTTCAGGATCAGTATATATATAATTTGAGTATATATATGAACTCATTGAATATGAAAATGAGCGGCTTCCATCACCCCTAATCGACCAAGAACTAGTTGGTATACTACCACCACGAATTGAAGCCTCAATGCCTGCATTTATCATACTATTGGTTGACCAATTTTGGTCATTAAGTAAAATTTTAGGTGTTGATACTTCTGGACGTTTTTTAATAAGTCCAGCTTCTTCATAAGCTTTAATATTTTCTTCACCTTTTACAAAAATAAATACAGAGTTAGATTGTTTATCATTTATAGCAGCAGTAGCAGTTACTCCAGTTAATAATAAGATTGAGCACATAGTAAAAACAATTAGTTTCTTCATTTGTATTTCCTCCTCATCAAAAAAAATATACAATACCAGCAGTCTTTCATAGATGTAACTATATTAAGCAACAATAATTGTCACAATGTATTATGTAATCATGCAGTTAACTAGATAAATAAAATACAAATATCACCTTTAGTTTTTTATGTCATTTATTTGGCTGATTTTATTACATACACCTCTTTCATTTTTTGACTTAATAGTATTATATATCTTTTTAATCATACTGTAAATAACATAATTATTAAATATTGCAAAATAAAACTAATAATTCTAATTAAATTATAATATTTAAATTATTTTATTGATTAGAGCTAATCAATATTCGTGTATATCCCAAATAAATAGTCTACCTTTTTCATAGGCATACAAGAATGGCTATCTCACAAAGCAATACATTTGCTTTATGGACAGCCGTTTTTTATATATTGGATTACTTAAAAGGAACAAACCCAACATAATTAATCCTTACTTGCTACCTCCACATACCCTACATCCTTATATACCTTCACCAATTTATCATACATAACCTCATAATCGTCGTTGACGATGTCCTGCATATAAGCAGCGCTTGTTTCTTCTTCTAGAATCCCCTTTAGCTGGGTGGCTTCATAATTGATTTCAATGATTTTGCTTAGGACATGATCTTTTATTTCGTAGTCATAAAGATAATTCTCAAAACCAATGGCATCATAGCCTTCTTTTTCTTCTTCCGACATATCCTTTAACAAGGATTCACTGTCCTCATCACCCTCGATTTCTTCTTCTACCACTGTTTTACTCACAATACCATCATGATGGTAGATGGTTACTGTTGATTTGATTGCTAGGGTATGGGCTCCCACGGGTAACTCAGGCTCCTCTACTTGAAGGACGGTTTTCTCTTCTTTACGGGTGTTGCATCCTGCCATCATTACCATTGCTATTAATAATATACACACTATTTTTCTCATCTAATGCCTCCTTATTGTATTATCTAGAAACGTCTTTTATACGAATAAATCTAACATCCTATATCCATTATCAACTTGTCATCAGTACGCTTATTATGCTATAATCATGTACTATTATCAAGCTTTTTGATTTTACTTATACATTTCCTTGTCTATCTTGTCCGATTGTTAAACCTATTCTGTCTGTTGTGTAATTAACTGATAATCTTTCACTAATCGATCAATTTCATACAGGGTGGTGTTCATATCATTAATACCTAAGAGGTATTTGTGCACACTTAACTGAATGGTATCGGATAACTCATCGTAAGATGGTGATACAGGTCTGGTGATGGATGTCATCAGTGCATTTCTTACGCTCTCATATTGGAGAATTCCATCTTTTTCGAAGACCGCTTCATCGATAAGTAATGCGCTATGTGTGGGGATATAACCTTCAGATGCCATAATCTTCTGCCCTTCAATACCTGTGGCAAAAGTAAGGAATTCCCAAGCCCCATCCTTATTTTGAGTATGTTGATTAATCCCTAACAGGTAACCACCAACAACGCCTCCATAAGGCAACGGTGCAATGCCCACTTGTTCCATTTTAATGGCGGAGTTATTGCTATTAATCAATTGATACTGATAGGACCAATTTCTTGAAAAAACGGCTTTACCTTGTACAAAAGCATCATGGGTTTGATTTTCTGTATAATTGAGAATATCTTCTGGCGTGTAGTCTGCATCCACAAATGTTTTCATAGTTTCCAGTCCTTTTTTCACACTGCGTAAGGAATCTGTGAACTCTGTCACATTCACCGTCAACCCCTCATAAGCACCCGATTGAAAGACAAACCCTGTATCTGTTCCACCTTCCCCTTGATACCGCTTAGACAGTTTCGCTAAATCACTGTACATGTAGTTGCCGCTATCCAGTACACTGGCTTCCATTTCTTGAATAAGGTCTTTTCGATAATACAGTAAACCAATATTTTGATAATAGGGAATAGCGTATTGTTTCTCCATGTAGCGGCCTGCTTCCATAATCCCTCTGCTGTAATCACCTATAGTAATACCGTCATCACCCATGTAATTATCTAGGGGTTCAATATAGCCTCTATGAGCAAATTCCCCAATCCAAGTTACATCAAGAGACAGCACGTCATATTTGGTATTGGCTTCTGATAATAATGTGTGTAATTGTTCATAATTCTGCCTTACATCAGGGGGTAATGTTACCCATTCAACATGATAGACTTCCTGGGAAGCATTATAGGTATCGATGAGCCTTTTGGTTGCTGGTGTAGCGTCTTCAATGGCTGCAAATGTAATCTGTTTCTTAACTTCAGCCTCTGAACAACCTGTTGTGGTTATCACCATTAAAACAGTCAAAATAAGTACAAGGGGTGTTCTCATGTTCATTCTCCTTTTGCTCTTATGAATAAAAAGACTATCCGTTTATATGCACTATAAGCAGACAGCCTTTTTTCAATCATACGTCTTATCCGTAGAGTACTCATTACATTATATACATCATCACAGAAATGCATTGCCCTAAAGCCCTGAAGAAACAATACCTTATGCCTCACCGTATAAGACGATCGTCATTATTTAGTTTTTTTCACTTCATACAAATTTATTCATCAACAATATCCGATGTCATATTTGCCATCAGTTTTTTGAATTTTTCTTTATTCAAACGATAGTATAAGCGTTTATGTGGACCTGCTTCCACACTGATAATCCCTAATGTGGATATTTTTTTCAGATGATAACTCATAGTGGCTGTGGTTATGCCCATATGATCTGCTAATTCTTTGCTATACCATGCCCGTTTTCCCAATAGTTCAATAATGTCATAGCGTTTATCGTCGGAAAGGGTTTTTAGCAGGTCTTTATAATCTTCTCGTTTCATGTTCTTATTATAGCGCTGTTCTAAGAGGAAACCGTATAATATGCTTAATGCATCCTTTTCTATTTTTAAACTACAAGTAAGCTCCCCATAATAGCTCAGGTACAAATGTACTGTTTTACCTTGTATCACTTCTTTATCTACTAACAAAATCATGTTTTCAAAAAAAGTATTCGGGTCTTCCTCAAGGAGTTGTTGATGTTCTTTTAATTTCTTCTGTATAATCTCATTAACTTTATCCCGCCTTGGTAAAAGAAACAGCGTGTAAAAACTCTCTAAGGTATTGGTAAGACGTTCTTTTACTTCTTGTGGGTACTTGATATAATCCATGTACAGCCCTGGGTCATCCCCATCGGTTTGATCGTCTTTAAAGTGATCTTCTATGGCTATTCGCTGTTGTTCACGATCCATATTTTCAATACCTTCAATGTCCAGAGCCTGATAAATAAGTGCAAGAAACCCTTCCACATCAAGCGCTCTAAGGTAGTTGAAAAAACTAGGAACGTCTTGTATACCTTGCTCTAAGGCATCATAGACCACACTGAATAACCCTCGAACCATGTTACCGCAGAGGTATTCAATGTCACGATGAAGAATGGGATTAATATGATCTTTTACATGTTGAATATACCCTTGAATATCCTTGGTCAATTCAAATCGGTTGACTAAATCATGTTTATTGTATTCGTCTTCTCTTATATAGCGTTTTATAGCAAAGTGTAAATCCACAATTTCATTATATTGGATACTGACGTCCATCTTACCACTCCATATCTATTCTACAGGCACGGGTTCTTCACGAAAAGACGGCTCCTTTTTAGCTAAACCTTTGAATTTCCAGCCAAATAAGACGCCCATAAGGATCATAACCATACCTGCATATATTATTATAATCGAAGTTGGCACGAAATCAAGTAATAATCCGTGGATTAAGAAGCCAAGGGGTGAAATGGCACTTGCAATGGTAGTGATTAAGGACATCACCCTTCCACGGTATTGATTTTCTGTTGATTCTTGAATATAGGTCATAAACGGAACGTTTATAATGACCAGTAAACAGCCCATGATGAAGAAGACGATACCATAATAAATAGCTGTAAAATTTGGTATTGCCATGAGTTCAGTGAAGATCAGAGGTATAGCAAATAGGCCTGATAGACATCCAAGACCCACCGTCAAAAATGCTAACCGATTGGCTTTAAACTTCCCTAGCTTTTTGGCAAAGCCCAGAGACACAACCAGAGCTCCAATGCTAAACGTAGCTTCTACAATACCAAAAGCTTCATCGGATATAGGGTATTGAACCACAAGTATATGGGGTATCGCCACGTTAATCACCGTAAAAATAAAATTCAGAACCAATGCACCCTGTATCACAATCATAATGGTAGTTTTGGTTTTTAAATAAGCAAAACCTTCTTTAATATCTTCTATAAATGTCATCTCTTTCTCAACAATTTTTTCCCCTTGCTTCTTTACTTTCCAATAGAAATCAATGAAAGCTTCTGAACATGTGGAAAGCAAGAAAGAGACCCCATTAAATAAAATGAAAAGTGTAGGAGATATAAGCGCATAGACAGCTCCCCCAATAACAGGGGCTACAATTAGAGAAACACTGTTAATGGCTTGGTTATAAGCATTCACTTTACCTAAGCTGTCATCATCTACGAGATTCGGTAATGCCGCATCAAAGCTTGTTGCAAATAATGAATTAAAGATAGAAAGAAAGACGGAAGCTAAATAGATAATCCATATCTGAAGCCCATAGATCTGACTGAGTAAAAGCGCTCCAAACATGACCACACCACTTAGAAAGTCCGTGATCAGTACAATACGTTTTCTATCAAAACGGTCAGCAATAACCCCTCCAATGGGTGTGAAAACCAGCGCTGGTACAGTATAAACTAAAATACTAATGGAGAAATTAAGGGCTGAACCTGTCACCTTCAATATGTATAGACTCATAGCAAAACCGTATATACGTGTCCCTAATAACGATACCAGTTTTCCTAGTAAAAACAGGATCATATTCTTGTTTGATTTATTCATGTTTCTAAATACCTCCTCATCCTTATTATGTCAAATGTTCATCTAATATATTTATATTATATGTTCATCTAACATAAAAGTCAATACTTTTTTTATGATGGTGTTAAATCCCTCTATTCCATCTCAAAAAATAGTAAACTGCTCACATTAAAATCAAGTACCTTCATTACCTATAACGCGTGTAATCAGGTAAAAAGCCTTACTATCATCTTGAATCTGTACAATAAAAAAAAGACCATCTCTCTTATCCACACGTGTTCGTAGTTGATAAGAAAGATAATCTTTTATATTTATGTTAGATGAACCTTTGACACCCTATGACATGTGACACAATTCCTTTGCAATCATGGTCGCCACACGTGCGTTGTTATAGACGAGCTGTTTATTGGCATAAAGGCTTTTACCCTCTGTGATATCAAGAATAGCAGATAAGATAAATGGTGTAATCTCCTTGCCTCGTATGCCCTTAGCTTCTGCATCTGCTACCGCTTCATCAATGACCTTGTTAATATAAGATTCTTCTAGGGCATATTCTTCGGGTATAGGGTTAGCGATGACCATTCCCCCTACGAGTTTCAAGTGTTCTTTTACTTTAATTGCCTCAGCAATAACCTTGGCTGACTCACCGTTATAATCCACAGAAAAGCCGCTTGTTCGTGTATAAAATGCAGGAAAATCATCCGTTTGATAACCAATGACAGGCACCCCATGGGTCTCCAAATACTCTAAGGTTAAGCCAATATCCAAGATGGATTTTGCCCCTGCACATACAACAGCAACATTGGTTTGAGCCAACTCCATTAAGTCAGCGGATATATCAAATGTAGTTTGCGCATTGCGATGAACCCCACCGATGCCCCCTGTTGCAAATACCTTAATACCTGCCAGTTCAGCAATCATCATGGTGGTTGCTACTGTTGTGGCACCGTCTAGTTTCTTAGCAAGAATCATCGGGATATCTCTTCGACTGGCTTTTAAAATGGACAGACCTGTTTTTCCAAAGTAGTTCAGTTCTTCATCTGTAAGCCCTACTTTCATACGACCACCAATAATGGCGATGGTAGCTGGTGTGCCGCCTGCTTGACGTATTTCCTCTTCGCATCGTTTTGCACTTTCCACGTTCTCTGGATAGGACATACCATGGGAAATAATGGTAGATTCCAGTGCTACGACAGGTCGATCGTTATCTATGGCGTCTTTAACTTCTGGACAAATATCTAAATAATTTAACATATTGTCATCTCCTTAACTATTTTATGAATGGTATCTGCCTGCATATGAGGGCTGACTGTTTCTTGGTGTTGTAATGCCAATATGGCTGCTGCTGTTGAGAATTTAGCAATCTCCACTGTTGGCTCATCATACAAGGTGCCATGGATAATACCTGCCATAAAAGCGTCACCTGCTCCAGTAGCATTGACCACTTTTATCTTAGGTGAGGCCAATAGCCCTCCTTGGCGGCGGTCTTTATAATACACACCATCACTACCAAGAGTGATAAACACCCGTTCTACACCTTCATCAATAAAATACTGTGCAAGCTTAGGTAAATCGTCATGATTCTGAATGGTCATATCGGATAGAAACTGGGCTTCAAGACGATTGAGTTTAATGGTATGAAAGCCACCAATCATATCCTTGACACCACGAGATTTCTTAATGGATACTGGATCAAGTAGAATCTTACTGTCTTTAAAGGTATGCAAAATATATGCAATGACATCTTCAGGCACACATGCGTCTACTACAATGACCTCTGAATTTTTCAACACATGGGATTTACCCTTAATGAATTCTATTGTCATACGGTCCATAATATGCATGTCGGATAGAGCCATGGCCATGTCACCATCTACATCCATGATGGCTAAGTATACCGAGGCATTGGCATCAGGCAGTACCAATACATGTTCCATATCAATACCCACTTGATTACACTCTTCAAGAAGCCTTTTACTATTGGCATCGCCACCTGTGGCTGTAATCAGTTTGGTATCAATACCCAGTCGTGCCATGTTCTCAGCGATATTGCGCCCAACGCCTCCAAGGCATATTTTCACTTCTCCTGGGTTGGAATCCCGCTGGATAAGCTTCTCTTTTGTAAAGCCTTGAATATCCAGATTGGCAGCACCCACTACTGTCACATAATCCGTTTTATTCATCACGTAGCCGCGCCCTCGTATATAACCTTTTTTAATCAAGTTTGTAATATGGACCCCTACGGAAGAACGTGTTATATTTAATGTTTCACCAATCTCTTTCTGGGAGATCAGAGGATTTTTCTTAATTAATTCCAATATTTCTTTCTCACGTCCAGTCACCTGTTGTCCTCCTTTTATTTTACGCAAGCTTAACTTAAACTTTACTTATTATATAAGCATGTGCTTACTAAATTATCATAACACTAATCGCATTGGATTGCAAGGGTTATTATGTTAGGAAATTATCCTTAGCACAAATGAGAACGCACCGTTCGTCCGTGGCTCGTAGCTCCATTTTCCCCTTTACTATATTCACTCGGTATTTTCATCATACCTTGTGTATGCATTTTATTGTAGTCGACAAAAAAAGCCTAAGTAAACATCCATTTACTTAGGCTCTATGAAATCTTATCATGATTTATGTTTTATACAACGTTAGGGCGAAATTAAGTACTTTATTCCCAACAGAAAATAGGGTAACTATTGTTCATATTTCCCATATTGTTTTACAAGTTCACTTACCCTTTTAATCCGATCAAATCTTGCATGCGGTACCACTTGATCGGCCACTCCTAAGACGTACCTTGGCTCCTTAGTCATGACTTTTAGCACCCTGATGACATGGGCATCGAAATCTTCATCGCTTACTTGATCCGAAAAAAGACCCCCAGGTATACCGCCCCAGATAATGGTATCATCGTCTACCCATTGATGCAGGTCCTCGATTGCAATATCCCCTACAGGTTCAGGGGTTAGTGCTTCAAGGACGTCAAACCCTGCTGACGATAATTCACGGATTAATCCTTTCATGGTACCATCCAGATGGACGAAGGAGTATTTACCAGCTTCTCGAATCCGATTCACCCACTTTTCTTGATACCTCCGCATATAGTTTTCATAATTGTCTTTTCCTACAACTTCTGATGTGATGTTTTCTGGAATCATTAAACATTCTGCTGGCGAATGAAGTGCGATCATTGCTGCTTCATCATGTTTCTTTTCCATTAAGGCCATGACTTCTTCAAATAAATCAGGTGCATCCAATTTCATATATATGGTTGCTTCAATACCTGCTCTTAATGCAACAGTCTCCATAAATGGACTTTTAGGCAGGTAACACAAAACAACACCATTATCCCCAATTATTTCCCGTCTTCTTTCGGCTAATGCATAGTCTGGCTCATAATAGGTGTGTTCATATAAATATTTGAAAGCTTCTAAATCCTTATAGGTTTTTAGCAGATGTTCTTGTGGTGCCCAACTGTATGTTTGTTTGGTGTATTGCCATACTTCTTTCAGATTGCCATAAGGTGTTTCAACCATTGTCACACGATAGTCACTGTCAACGGTTTCCGTGACCTTCACACCATCATATCGGGTTGTAAATGGAAAATACCCTTGTAAATAAAACCCTACATCCAAATCACGATGCAACTTCTGAAGACCTTCACCTACAAATGCAGATGCCAGCCCTTCGTTCATCACCGATTGTCTTTGGGTTGATTTTTTCATGTACTCCTCTGGCATTTTATTATCTTTTAGTAAATAGTCAATCCAATAAGCCAAATCACCACACCATGGCACATAATCTGGCTTCTCTTTTTTGAGTACGGCTAAGATTCTTTCTCTATTTGTCATGCCTTATTCTCCTTTTTCTAACTGCAACACCTTTGTTGATTTTCTTAATCATATGCAGTATACTAGGAACGTGATTGTGTTTAAGCCTGAAGCGAAAGCTATGTATTCCTTCAGTGCTTAGACTTTTTTTATAGATTTAACAAGTGTTCATAGGTACCATATTTTTTCGATGCTTCAATCATGGCTTTGAAATTGTCCACATTGGTATTGGGACCCATGGCACATCCTGAGCTTAAAAATAGTCCTCTACCCTTTGTTGATTCAATGATTTTCTTTGCTTGGGCATCCACTTGTTGTGCGGTACCGATAACTAATGGGTCACTTGGGTTAATGTTACCGACAAGAACCGTATCATCAGAAAAAATCTCTCTTGCTGTACCCATATCGACTTTCCAATCCACTTCAATTATTTTTGAATGGATGAATGCCATATCTTGTAGGATTCTACTTGCATCACCACAGATATGGACGGAATAAGGAATACCATAATCTTGAACCGCCTTGACCACTTTTTTCTCAGGTTCTAGGGCAAAATTCCGATAGAATTCCGGTGAAATCAAATTGGGACCTGCTGATGCATCACCCATAGACGTTGCATGAGCACCTGCATCTTTTTGTGCTTTAGCAAATCGAATACAGGCTTCACTGCACCAGTTCAATAAGTCTTGAATATCTTTGGGGTTCGCTAATACCAAATCCATCATGAATTGTTCCATACCTCTCAGTAAACAAGCTAAACTAAAGGGTCCTTGATCAGCTCTCCCCATAACAAATACATGATCACCAATGGCATCAACCAGCCGTTCCGTTGTTTCTAACCATACGGGAAGCCGACCATCTTTTAAGGGGTCAGGTAACTTGAGGTCTTCAAAATCACGAAGATTCTTAAGCACTGGCTTACTCTCATCAACTGCTGCTACACCATCTTCACGGTAAATCACTTCAGCTCCACACGCTTCAGCTAATGACGCATCATCCACGTCTATAATGCATCCATCGTATGCATATTTTTCTTGACAGATGATATGACTTTGAGCTAATAGCTTGGCATTATTGTTAATTTGTCCGATTTTATAGCCTGCTGTTTCACATGCCAGTAAAAAAGATTGTGGCACCACTGGAACCCGGTCAGGTAATTGGCCATTCATCACGGCCTGACATCTTTCTAGAGATGACATCGCTTTCATCTGTTCACTTCCTTTCTTTTTCTTTACATCTATATAAAAGATTTTAGATGTCCATTAATGAAATAGATACACCTTGTTGTATCAACAACTTATATATATACAGTATGTATATATATGGATAAATTTTTATAGAACCGGCATTTTATAAATTTCTTTCATCACTAATGCAACGGCCCCTTGTGCCTCAGGATATTTATTCACCATGCTTCGATTAATCAGTACATTTTTAGCTTTGATGCCGAATATATGACCCAGAGCAACGGCTTTCACCTTTTCTAAAAATATGGGAAAATTATTAATCACATCGCCGCCTAATATCACCATATCTGGATTAAAAATATTAATAGCATTAGCGACACCGTATCCCATAATTCTACCTGCTTCAGAAATAATATCCATGGTTAATGGGTCACCTTCATTGTATGCTTTCACAACTCGATTAAAATCGATGGTATCGGTGGCTTCGTTGGTCATGGACGATAATGCCCCATTTTCAAGAGCATCTTTTACTTTTCTTACGATTGTGGTGGCACTTGTGTACATTTCCAAGCACCCTTTATTGCCACAATAACAGGTTTCGCCATCAACGTTAACGATATGGTGACCAATATGACCTGCATAACCGTCTTTTCCCCGGTATACCTTGTCATCAATGATGATACCGCTGCCAACCCCTGAATCTACGGTAATGTAGACAAAATCTTTAACACCTTTTCCAACACCAAACCATTGTTCACCGATTGCAGCACAAATGGTATTATATTCAGATAGTGTTTTTATGGTAGGTTTATGTTTTTTCAGTAATTGGTTAAAATCAACGTCATGCCAAGCATAGTATTGAAATTCCTTTTTTTGTGATCCTATTTTAAAACCAGTACCAGGTGTTGCAACCCCCATGCCTATCACGTCATCAACAGCTATCTTATGGGTTGTTATTAATTGTTCACTTATAACATCTATTTGCTTTACAATCCGAATGGGATCTTCCTGGTCTTCTATTGGGACAATTAACTTGTCAAGGATATTCCCTTTGAAGTCGGTAAGAATGGCCGTTAAAAAAGTACCAATGTTCACACCAATAAAATAACCATAATGCTTGTTGATTTCTAACATAATGGGTTTTCGACCTGAAGCGGTATCTTCTTTTCCGATTTCTATGATTAGTCCTTCATCAATTAAGCTATTCACAATTCGTAACACGGTGGGTAGTGCTAATTTAGTAATCTTCACCAAGTTAGCTCTTGACACAGGCTCATGTTTTCTCAATTCGTTTAGAACCATTCTTTTATTGATGTCTTTTAGTAACATTGCATTTCCAATTGTTTTCATATTTACCTTACTCCAATTTTAAAGCTATGATATGATCTATAATGTATGCCTTATTTTATATATATACAGTATGTATATAATTATGTTATACCATGCTTCATCTTATGTCAAGTATTTTGCAATGACAAATCATTGGCATTTTCGTTATCCATGCTGATGGTTTTGATGACCATTACACTTACGTAAGGCAGACTGGCCACTTAATCCATTGTATGCAATGATTAGATGACAACCTTATAAAAATAGGACTGCTGCATAACATATACTTCATGTTATTGCAGCAGCCCAAATAGCTTAACAACGCGTTCATTCTTTACATTTTATTTACCTTATTCTTAATCCCATGCATACGGGATAAGCATCTCGTCACGTCTTTGAATGATTATGAATCATATGCGTTCTTGTCTATGTCTTCATAGTGACACCATAAAACGTTCATTATGTAGCAGAAACCCTCTTTTTCATTTTTTTGCAGTAATTATTCTTATGCCATTACTTCTTAATCAACGTGAAATGGTATTGGGACTAACCAGATAGTTATTCCTTTTGATGGTATTATTTTACGCTAATGAATTGACCAGTTTCAGCAGAAACGATTGCATTCGTGCCTTGTTCATCAACAAATTCATAAGCTGGTACAATGTTTCCATCAACTACACTATAGCAAGGATTTACAGCTACAAAATTAACTGTTCCACTCTTTAATTGACTTGAGATTTCGCTTACTGCATTTGTTAAAGCTCTATTTACAGGCATAATTTTAGTTTCTGTCATGGCTTCATTAGATGCTACTTGGAAATCACTCCACATTTCTGAAACATGGACGATTTCTTCTCCATTAATAAGTAAGGAAACATGATCCGTAGCTCCATTTGAGCGAATATTTAAACCATCAATATGTCTAGCATATCTTACAATATAGCCTACTGTCATAGCTTCATTATCATCTACAGTTGCTTCTACAGCAGAAACATAATCCAAAGTAATGTCTTTATCACTATAACCATTATCTTGTAACCATGCCTCAGCTATTTCTTCAGCTTTACTCTGTGATGTGGTTACTTTTTCAAGAAATACTTCATTTGCTTTAACAGGTGCTGCTGCAGAAGCAAAATCCATAGATGCCATTCTATTTCTATTATTAGCAGGAGATATAGTAATCGCTTTATCACTATTAAACTGATCTTCAAATGTTCTTTCGTCCATTAATAGATCTTGTGATACTTTAACATTTTCTTTTATCATTTCACCATGTAATCCTGCAACTCTCACTTGATTAGCACTAGCATAACTTCTGCTCGGAGCATATGTAACAATACTATTTCCTTCTCTTACATAGGCACACCAACGATCATTTAAAGAAGATATTGGTGAGTTAGCATAGTACCAAGAATAGAGATAACTATAGCCCTGACCTAAATAATAACCAGTCCAATCAGCAACAGTGTCATCTGTTCCATCATAGGAATTATTGGTATAACCCATTATATTTTTTGCTGTTGAACCAAACATACTTTTCCATGTTGTATCACGTAAAGTTAAACAAGTAGCAATGATTACATTTTCAGCTCGAACAGTTGCATCACTTGCACTATATGTATAATCAGCAGTACTGATTGTACCTACACCACCATGTCCTGTATGGTAAATGGTTTTAATACTACTATCTTGAAGGTAATCTCTCAAACTGTAATAGGATACATTTGTATCTACCGTATCTCTAATATAACCTATGTATTCTAATCTATTGGCAAAGATATACATGTCTTCATCATCAAGATTATCATATACAGCCGTAATAATATACTTATCCGAAGCTGCTCTACTCTCGACAGTTGTCGCTATGACGGTGGTACCAAATACCATGGATAACATCAATACCATGGATAATAATTTACTTGTTAATTTTCTTTTGGTTTTCATAAAAATTTTCCTCCTATTAGTCCTTTATTTGTTTTATAATTTCTATTTTGTAGACACTAACTTGTCCAATAATAGACAACTTGTGCCTTTCTGTAGGCATACAGATGCTGATTGATATGTAATGATGTATGGTCAAGTGGTTCATCATATAGCACTTTGCTATAAATGCTTACCACAAAGAAACAATATCTTAAACGAACATATATTGACAGTCAGACGTAATCGTATATTAATTCAGCATCATATAGTAATAATTGAGTCATAATAGTCTAATATATTAAACTAACTATATTTTAACACTATTTTAATTAAAAATCAATATTTTTAATTTTTTTATAATATTTTTATTATAAACTAAAATAAATAATATTTTAACAATCTTAGTTTTCTGTTCGATTACTAGTATGCTTTCATAGAACTATCTTTATAAAAATTCACAAAAAAAGAGCTATCCTTAACTAACCCTATGACGGTTAAATATAGGCTAACTCAATAATGTTTTTTTATTGTTTCGATTTATTCAATCAAAACCCATCCTATAGCTCAATCAAAATAGCTAAACCATGTGCTATTGACCTCCTATAAAGGATTCAGGTATGTTATATGGGCATCATACTTTCATATAGACGATAAAAGGCTTCTAAAGCTAAGATAATCTCTTTCTTTTCACCTTCTGCAGCCAGATCACCATCATCCACATAATCATTAATACCGTCCTTTACATCTGCTTCATAACGGACCACATTATTCAAGATACTGGCTACATGCACTTCTCTAAGATTGCCTAATGTATAGAGTGTAGCCGTCTCCATATCGGAGCCCAGTACCTTTTTACTGTTCCAATAGGTCATACGTTCCAATTCATCATCAATATAGAACGAATCATGGCTTCTAGCAATCCCAAGATACGTGCGATAACCAAGTTCTTTACTGGTATCATCAATGGCTCTTATCAGGTCATAGGATGCCACAGCCGGATAGTTCTCTTTCACATACATACGGGATGCACCGTCTTCCCTAACTGCTGCTGTTGGGATAATCAAATCACCAATATCAATATAGGCCTGACATGCACCTGCACTACCAATACGGATAAAATACTTTGCACCGCATGCCACTAACTCTTCTAGAGCAATGGTTGCCGATGCACCACCTATACCTGTAGAAGTGACCGTTATGGGCATATCTTTATAGGTCCCTTTTATGGTGCGAAACTCTCGATTATAAGCAATTTCTTCCCAGCTGTCCAAAAATCCAGCTACCCGCAGAACCCGTTCTGGGTCTCCTGGCAAAAGTACCATCTTATCAATATCTTCCTCGGTACATAGTATATGAGGCTGTTTCATCATGATCCCTCCCTAGAATTTTAATATGGTTTCTAATAATGCTTCGGATAATGTGGGATGCACGTATAAGCTTTCACGTATCTCAGAGAGGGTTACTTTCTTGTCTATGAGAAGTCCCAATGAACCAACCAACTCAGATACGTTGTCACCATACATCCATATACCTAATACATGCCCCTCATGATCCAATAATACTTTTAAGAAGTCTTCATCATGTCTTTTATTATAACCTCGCCACGTATCTTTAAAATAAGTCTTTTCCACGTGGTAAGGTATATTTTTCTGAATCAATTCCCATTCTTGATAGCCTGCTCCTGCAATTTCACCAACTGTAAAAATAGCTCTTGGTAAGCTTTGATAATGCTGAGGCACGCTATCACCATTATCAATGGTTTTAACTACGAGACTTCCTTGTGAGATGGCTACATGGGCCATACCTAATAGGCCATTAATATCACCTATAGCATAGATATTGTCAACATTGGTTTGCAGACGCTCATTCACAAGGATTTTTTCTTGATCTGTATTCACCCCTATAGAAGTTAGCCCCTTAGGGAAATTAGGCTTTCGAAAGCCTGTTACAAGGATTTTATCACCATTTAAAACCTGGCCATCTTCTAAAGTAACCTGACCGCAACCATGGTGAACATTGGCTTTTACTACACCTATACCTTTTATGAATCGAACACCTCTTTTAACTAAATCTTCTTCAAGAGGCTTAATCAAATCTTTATCATTTCCTAGTAGTATGGTATCTTCTTTTTCGATAACCGTTACGTTGGAGTCAAGGTAAGTAAAGAGTGAAGCAAATTCAATCCCTTCCACATTGCCGCCTACAATAATGAGCTCTTTTGGTAACGCCTGAAGCCCAATAGCTTCCTCATGAGAAATGATTGTGTCATGGTCAAGGTGTATGTCCATGATACCCGTTGGGGATGTGCCCGTGGCAATCACCATGTTTTTAGCTTCCAGGGTTTCATGTCCCACTCGGTAATGATACCTGTCCACACATTCACCGTCGCCAAAGAAAATATCCACATGGAGGTCTTCTAGGCTCTGTTTTATTTTCGATTCAACATTTTCCATATCCATGGTTGTTTTTTGAAAAATGTCCCCATATACCTTTGATTGATCAACAGTTATCCCCAAGTCTTCTCGAACATCTTCTATTTTTTTAACCCGATCAAGCATATATTTTACGGGTAAACAGCCCCATCTAAAGCCTGTCCCACCTAACGTATGCTTTTCCACAATTGCCACTTGTTTACCTAGCCTTGCGGCACTGACCGCACAGTAATAACCCGCTGGTCCAGAACCAATGACTATAATATCATACATGTTGTCCATTCCTTTCAGTTTGGTTTGTCCAATAGATAAGTTATGTGCCTAGCCCATGAACTGTACCCTATATCGGCTTAAGCTTCTTGCAGATAATCCAATACCAACTGTGTAAGGGTTGCCGATGCATCTTTTAAGATGGTTTCATCAATATTGAAAGTAGAACTATGCAGTGGCGATGTAATACCTTTTTCCTCGTTATACGTACCTACAATGAAGAATGACCCTGGAATATTATCTAATAAATATGTAAAATCTTCTCCACCCATGGTGGGTTTATCAATCTGGATCACATGCTCTTGCCCCATGACTTTGATGGCTGCGTCTTCAACAACTTTCGTCAATCCATGGTCATTAAATAACGATGGGTAGTAGGGTATGAAGTCGAATGTATAGGTAGCACCATAAGCATCCGTTATACCCTTAATGACTCTTTCCATCATATGAGGTATATCTTCTCGCAATTGTTTATCATGGGTTCTTACTGTTCCTTCCATGGTGACTTCTGCAGGGATAATATTATAAGAAGTACCTGCGTTGATTTTTGCCGTTGTAATCACTAAAGGTTCTGTAGGGGATACCACCCTTGATACGATATTTTGTAAACCTAACTGCACTTGGCATGCAACAGTTATGGGGTCAATACATTTATCCGGTTGGGCCCCATGGCCGCCTTTCCCTTTGATAATTAATTTAAAACAGTCCGGTGCAGCGCATAAAGCACCGTAGCGAACACCTATCTTCCCTGCATCCATGGTTGGCCATACATGAAAACCAATGGCTGCATCCACCTTTGGATTGTCCAGTGCACCATCTTCATACATTTTGAGTGCACCACCTCCCAGCTCTTCTGCTGGTTGGAATAAAAATTTGACATTACCATGCAGCTGCTCCTTATAATCTGCCAAAATCATAGCTGCACCAAGTAACCATGTGGTATGGGCATCATGTGCGCAAGCATGCATCAAGCCTTCATGTTTTGACCGATAGGGTACATCATTTTCCTCTTCAATGGGTAAGCAATCCATATCTGCTCTTAAAAGAATGGTTTTCCCTGGGTGCTTTCCACGCAAGGTCCCTATAACACCGCTTATACCTACCTGCTTCCTAACTTCCATGCCTAGTTTTTGCAGTTCATCAGCCACCAAATCAGCTGTACGCTCTACTTCAAATCCAATCTCTGGATGGGCATGTATATCACGTCTTATGTCAATTAAACGTGCTTCAATGTCTTTGGCTTTTTCTCGTATATTATCTGTCATAGCCTCTGTACTCCTTATCACATTATCCATGTATCACCGATAATTGCTTATTATTATATCAGATACCAAACGCGAATCTTGTCTATTCTTAGCTCAAGTTATAGACTGTATCGTCTTATATAATCTTCTTATAAATCTTCTTATGAGTCTTCTTATATAACTCTTGTAAATACTCTATTTATTTCATTTAATACCCTTGGGCTTTTCCCCAATAGGTCATATTTAATGTCTAAGTAACGATGGCTTAATGGTCAAGGATTTTATTAAATCATACCATCCTATTATAGAAGCCTCTACGATAACATTGTATTTATTTTAGAAACTGGTCTAACTCATTTTTATAAGGCAGTGAGGTCTGAGCCCCTAACTTGGTGGTGACCAACGCACCTACTGCATTGGAAAACCTCAGTGCCGATTCCATATCATCTGATTCAATCATCTTAATGGCTAGGGCTGCATTGAAGGCATCACCTGCGGCAGTACTATCAATGGCATTTACCTTGAACGACCCTGCTTTATACGAATTCTCTTGATCAACAAACATACTGCCCTGTTCACCTAGTGTGACAACAACACTGTTAGCACCACGTGTAATCAGCTCTCTAGCCCCTTCTATGATATCCTCTTTACCGGAGATTTTCATTAATTCTGTTTCATTGGGTGTGATCACATCCACATATTGGAATATCTCATCTGGAAAGGTCTTTGCTGGTGCAGGGTTAAAGATGACCTTCACGTTATTCTGGGCTGCTACCTTAACAGCTTCCATCACCGTATCCATGGGAATCTCCAACTGAACCATTAAGCAATCAGCAGACTTAATCAAAGCTTCATGCTGTTTGACCCAGTCTATTCCAAGATTTGCATTGGCGCCAGGGTAAACCACAATGGTATTATCACCATTATCAGCCACATTAATCATGGCTACACCACTTGCCCCTTCTACCGAGTGAACACCTTCTGTGTGAATACCCTCACGGTCCAAATTATCTCTTAATTCCACACCAATACCATCATCACCAACGGCTCCAATCATGATGACTTCTGCTCCTAAACGAGCGGCCGCTACGGCTTGATTAGCCCCTTTACCACCAAATACAGTGGTAAAAGATTTGGCGGATATGGTTTCACCTAACTTAGGCAACGCTTCTGTCTTTAACACATAATCCATGTTAATACTACCTACTACCACTATTTTCATTATGCATGTAACCTCCTGTTTAAAAGACTAATTTTGTACCGCCTTTTCCACGTCCTATAATGTCTTTAGCACGACCTTTAACTTCTCTAAGAACCTCTCCTTGATTGAACCTTAACTGACCATCACGCTTGACAAATTGACCATCAACCATGGTATGCAGCACATTGTTTGCATTGGAACTATATAAAATACTTGTTATGGGATTATACACAGGCATGGTCTGAACACTACCTAAATCCCATACCACAAGATCAGCTGCATAGCCTTCTTCAATATGCCCGCTATTAAAAGATAGGGCATCATGACCTTTCATTAACATTTTCCACATGTCTTTTACCGTATACATCTGGGGATTACTTGTCATGAATTTTCCTATTAAGCCAAAAAACATGGCTTGCTCAACAGGTCTTATGGAATTAGAACTGGCTGCACCATCTGTACCAACAGCTAAGGGTAATGCCTTATAGTATTTCCATAAATTACCGTATCCCATACCTAATTTCATGTATGTCTTCGGACATGCTGCAATGGTCACACGGTCATTGATATAGTCAAGGTCCTCCTCTTGAATCCATAATGCATGCCCAAGAATAGCTGGTATATCAAAACCACCCAGCTCTGCTATGAGCTTAATAGGCGTCTCTGAATAAGGGCAATCCTTCACCTGTGCCTCTGTCTCTGACACATGAATGTGCATACCCACCTGCAAATCCTTAGCCCGATCAAATACTTTCTTCAATTGCTTATCGTTACATGTATAAGGTGAATGAGGTCCCATACGCATATGTAAACGACCATGGTTTCCATTATAAGCCTCAATAAGCTGGCTCACCTGCTCCACTTGCTCATCAAAACCATCATTCATCCCAAATAGCGTAGGTGCAATATCCCCTCGAATACCCGTATCCAATACCGCCTTAGCCAGCATCTCCGCATGAAAATAATGATCTGCAAAAGCCGTAACACCATGATTAAGCATCTCTAAAATAGCTAACATGGAACCATAATACACATCCTCTTCCACAAGCTTACTCTCATAAGGCCATATCTCCTCATTAAACCACGCATCCGGACTCACATCTTCCGCAATCCCTCTAAAAATATGCATGGGTGAATGAGCATGTAAATTCACCAAACCAGGGGATACAAAATAAGATGAACAATCGATCACTTCTTTCACATCATCTAATGGCCTATCGCTTACCTTTGCAATTCTACCATCTTTCACATAAATATATTTCCCGGTCAATAATTCACCATCATAGGTGATAACATGTGCATTGTTCAACCCAATATCATACTTCATACTGACTGATCATTCCTTCCAAAATAGCTAAGAACTTCTCATTATCTGACTTCACACCCACATGAATATTCGGCTCATTATCCGTTACACGAAAAACATCCACCACCGTCTTACCTCTTGTTAACGCACTCCTCAGCTCAACATCCACATAATAATGCTCTGTCTCAAGGACACTGCTATCAATAAGAGCCGCTGCCGCAAGAGGGTCATGCATCACACCACCACGCCTATTAAAAGGATTCTCTCTATCAATGGTATAATCAATTAACTTAGCCACAACCTTAGCAGGCTCACTGTTCAAGGCATGAAGACGTCTATTCTCTTCCCTGGTCACAATGGTCTCATGGGTCACATCCAACCCAGCCATCACCATATGAATACCCGAATCAAACACAATCTTAGCCGCCTCTGGGTCCGCATAAATATTAAACTCAGCCGCCGCCGTAACATTACCAAGATTCATAGCACCACCCATAAACACAATACTATCAATCTTCTCCTTAAGCTCCGGATACTTCAGCAACCCAATGGCAAGATTCGTCATAGGCCCCAAAGCCAATATCTTCAACCGCCCACCTGCAAGCATAGCCTCCTCATAAATGGTCTCCACCGCATCCTTCTCATAAAAATCCATCTTAGGCTCCGGCAACCGCACATTACCAAGCCCCGTCTTCCCATGAACAACCTCCGCCGTTACCAGCTCTCTCACAATGGGCTTCTTCGCACCAACAGCCACCTTCACATCTTTCCCCGACAACTCCACAATCTTCAACGCATTAACCGAAGCCTTCTCAATACCCACATTACCACCAACAGCCGTCAACGCCCTCACATCCAGCTCCTCACAAGCCAAACACATCAATATCGCCGTCAAATCATCCGTACCCGGATCCGTATCAATAATTACCGGTATCTTACTCATCTCACAACTGCCTCCTTATGTCTAAACTCAAATTTAACATGCACTATCGTTTCTATCTATACTTTACTAATCCTAATCTTATCATCCTTACAACCAACCTAGCACTTAGACAAGCACTCTACTAGCCCAACCAACGTACCCCAGCAGGTCTATCTATCTATAAAACAAGCGACTTTTAAATATTTCCTAGAAAACCTTAGTGAGTATCCTAATCTTTTCCGTTAAGAACCTTAAATGTCTGACCATCGGGAGTTTTAAGGTTTAGGAAAATATTAGGATACGAACTTAGTTTTTCTTGAAATATTTAACATGAGCTGTTTTATTGATAGATAACCCTGCGCCGTCTTGCACTAACCAAACATCTAGACTACTATAACCAACGTACCCTAGCAGGTCTATCTATCTAAAACATCTCACTAGCCCAACTAACGTAGCCTAGCAAGTATATCTATCTATAAATAAAGTGACCTTTAACAATTCCTTAGAAAATCTTAGTGAGCATCATCATCTTTTCCGTTAAGAACCTTAAGTGTCTGACCATCGGGAGTTTTAAGGTTTAGGAAAATATGTTGATGCGAACTTAGTTTTTCTTGGAATTGTTAACGGAAGCTGTTTTATTGATAGATATACTTGCGCAGTCTTGCACTAGCCAAATACTTTGCTAACACCTAGCTATACTTCTCCAACGTCTCACACAACAACGCAATAAACCTCTCCCTATCCAAATCCATCACCACATTCACATTCTTCTCTCTACCACTCATATCATAATAATCCACCACCGTAGCACCAACCGTCAACTCCCCAACCGTATCAATGGCCACATGATGTTTCCTTACCGTAAAAATCTCCCGATTCAACACATAAGCCACCGCACACACATCATGTAACGGCGGTCCTTCAAAAGGAAAATTAGGATTCATATGAAATATTGCAAAATAATCCAATAACTCAGCCACCAACGTACTCGCCTTATTCCCAATACCACGAATACGCTCTGTCTCATCCTTCATCACCTGAGCACGATGGGTCACATCCAATCCACACATGGTCACGGGAATACCCGAATTATACACAATATCAGCAGCCTCTGGATCCACTAAAATATTAAACTCCGCAGCAGGTGTCCAGTTACCTCCAAAACAAGCACCACCCATTAACACAATCTCTTCAATCCGGTCTTTTACCTCTGGATGGGCTAATAGCAAATGACCTATATTTGTTAACGGCCCTGTCGGAATAAGGGTCACCTTTTCCTCAGACTCGCTTATAATCTTAACCATCAGCTCCGTAGCTGTCTTTTCACTCTTATCAAAACTTGGTTCTGGTAACTCTGGTCCTTCTAAACCGCTCTCACCATGGACCTCAGCCGCCGTAATCAAGTCACGCATTAATGGCTGCGTTGCACCTTGAGCCACTTCCTTCTCAATACCCAGATAACTCAATACACGAAGGGCATTATTCAGTGTCTTGTCCCCTGTTTGATTACCTGCAACCGTCGTTATACCTTTTACATCCAAATCATCACTACCCAATGCTAACAATAATGCAATGGCATCATCATGGCCTGGGTCACAATCAATAATTACTGGTCTTGCCATCTTTATCCTCCTATATGTGGTCAATCTACCTCTTTAGCATGTACCATTCGTGGTTATATTATTTCTAATGCCCGAGTCCTTATCGGGATAAGACATATCTCTTATTGGTATTTTATCATGAATCTTACAACAAGTAAACCGGTTAAGTTAATCTTTAAAACAATCATGTATAGAAAAATAAAGCCTATGTATCAGCCTAGCTTTGCTAAACCAATACATCTGCTTTATGACCATTATTTCACTTAAGGTTAATCCTGTATAATCGCTGCATGTATCTTATTTATTTGGATTAACCATCCTTTACAACATTATTTTATATTCTTCTTCTTTAATTTTCTAATTCTGGACTTTTTACTGGAAGCATAGATCGCTAATCCAAATAGCGTCGCAATGTATGGGATCATCTGAATAAACTCTGCTGGAACCCTTAAGGACTGAAGGTTGTTGGAAAGGGCATCTGCAAGACCAAAGAATAAGGATGTCAGCAATGTACCTATTGGTGTTGCACCACCCATGGCTTCTGCTGCCAATGCGATAAACCCACGTCCAGCTGTCATGTTCCTTGCAAACCAGGATACATAACCCATGGACATATACGCCCCACCAAGACCAGCTAACACACCACTCATGGTAAGCGCAATGTATTTAATTTTCTTAACGCTTATACCCACGGAATCAGCCGCATGCTCATTCTCGCCAACGGCTCTAATCTGCAATCCAAGAGGTGTCTTGTAGAGCAAAATAAAGATCAAAAGAACCGCTAAAAAAGCAATATAAGTGAGTACGTTGTGACCTGAAATGATTGGGCCAAGAACGGGTATATGTTCAATTAATGGAATGTCCCATGTTGGTAATACCTTACTGTTAAGGGATGATGATATCCCTTTGTCTTTTGCTACAACATAGAGTAAGAATATGGTACCACCACTTGCCATTAAGTTCAGAGCGATACCTGACAAGATAATATTTGTTTTTAAATTCAGTGCGAAATAGGCTAATAGAAGACCTACAAGAGCACCTATTACAATGGCTCCTAACAAACCAAGCCAAGCGCTGCCTGTCCATGCGCTCACAATAACACCTGTCAACGCTGATGTTAACATAATACCTTCAAGGGCTATGTTAATAACACCTGCTTTATCAGAAATCAATGCACCAAGAGCGGCAAATAATATTGGTGTGGTTACCCTAAGAACTGCGTATCCAAATGTTACCGAAAAGATAATACCGAATAGTTCACCCATGTTATTTTGCCCCCTTTATGCTCATATTCTGCTTAGCTTCTTTGTAAATAAGTTTATGTTTGTATTTGGATAAGAAACTATCAGCAACAATAAGTACGATGATGACACCTTGAATAATCGCTACCACTTCACTCTGTACATCTGTTGAACGTGCCATCTGGTCGGCGCCAACCCGTAAATAGGCCAGGAATAAAGCGCCTATTGGCACCAAGGCTGGGTTATTACGGGCAAGTATGGCTACAATAACACCGTCCCATCCATATCCAGGAGAAGCCTGCCATGAAAAACGTTTGTACATACCAAGTACCTCTGTTGCCCCACCCATGCCGGCAATGAAACCGCCGATTACTTGGGCAAGAATAATGATCTTAGCTGTATTAATACCGGAATACTCCGCAAATCTTTTATTTTCACCTGTAACACGTATAGCATAACCCCACTTTGTTTGGTATAAGAAATAATAACAAAGTATGATCATCACAATCACAATGATTAAGCCAAAATGCACCCGTGTTTTGGGAATCAGACGCATCAAGTTAGCTGCTTTTGGGAACTTGTAAGAATACATAGCCCCTGCATTTGGGTCTCTAAAATGATAGTTAAGTAAGTACATGCCAATGAAGAATGCAATGTAATTCAGCATCAACGATGATACAAGCTCTGTTGCACCCCATCTTACTTTTAAGATAGCTGGAATACAGAGAACAATAGCCCCTGCTACACCACCTAGTAAAATCGCTACTGTTGGGTGAATACCTGCTGGTAACGTCACCTGGATAGCTACAATCATGGCGATGATTGCACCAATAAAAAAACCACCTTCAGCACCTAAGTTAAATTGCTTCGCTTTAAACATAATGCTGATGGCAAGACCTGTAAAGGTTAATGGTATAGCCAATTCAATCACATTACCAAAATGTCTTACACTATCGATAGGACCGTATAAAAATTCTTTTAGGGCTTCTAACGGTTGACTACTCACTGAAAATATAAGTATTAATGCTATCGCCAATGCAATAAGGATAGCAAGACTCGTACGAATAGCTTCAAATTTTAGATTCCTACGCATAGATAACCCTCCTAACCTCTTCTGGCGATTGTTTCTTAATACCTAACATATAAAGACCTAATTCCTCTTCTGTAAGGGTTTTGGTGTCTTCAAAATAAGCAACAATTTCACCACCATACATGACAATTAAACTATCACTAAGTTCCATGACTTCATTCAAGTCAGCAGAAACTAAGAGAATGGAACTACCTTCGTCTCGCAGTTCAACAAGACGTTTACGAATGAACTCTGTAGCACCCACATCAATACCACGGGTTGGCTGATTAGCTATCAGCAGTTTAGGGTTGTTGGAGAATTCTCTTGCTACAACAACTTTCTGTATATTACCACCTGAAAGCATCCGTACCTTTTGATCCGGCGAGTCACATTTGACACGATATTCTTTGGATAATTTGGCAGCTCTATCTTTAATACGTTTCATCCGAAGAAGTATACCGCCATTTAATTCTTTTGAATCATAACTATCGGATATGACATTTTGTTCAATACTCATATCACCTGCAACACCATAAGTCATACGATCTTCGGGTACATGAGATGTACCTAAGTTTCTAATGTCTTTGATGGTTTTATGGGTGATTTCTTGTCCAGTAATTGTGATACTGCCTGAAGTAGGCCGCTGTAAGCCTGTAATGGATTGCACCAATTCACTCTGTCCATTACCTTCTACACCAGCAATACCAAGAATTTCACCTTTTCTAACACTAAATGAAATGCCCTTTAAGGCTGTTTTTCCTAATTCATTCACGTATTTTAAATCTTTTACATTAAGGATGGCTTCTTTTGGGTCGGCCTCGTCTTTTTCAACACGCAAAACAACATCACGACCAACCATTAAACGGGAGATATCTTCTTCCGTTACATCACTTGTATCATGAACACCCATACTTTTACCATTTCGCATAACTGTAATCCGGTCACATAATTCTTTGACCTCATTGAGTTTATGGGAAATAAAGATAATGGTATGGCCTTTGTCTTTTAGTAATTTAAGCTCTTTAAAGAGCTCAGTCGTCTCCTGAGGAGTAAGTACAGCCGTAGGTTCATCTAAGATTAAAATCTTAGCACCTCGAAGTAACGCTTTAAGTATTTCCACTTTTTGTTTAATACCAACTGGTATATCTTCAACTTTTGCTTTTGGGTCAACATGTAGATTGTATTTCTCAGCAAGTTCCTCTGTGATACGAACAGCTTCTTCCATGTTAATGAAGATACCTTTTTTAGGCTCCACACCGAGTACCATATTCTCTGCAACGGTTAAAGAAGGAACTAGCATAAAGTGCTGGTGGACCATGCCAATACCGTGGTCAATGGCAACTGTTGGCGATGTAAGATGAATTTCTTTTCCTCTTAAAGTAATACGACCTTCTTCAGGCGTAAGAAGTCCGAAAAGAATCTTCATGAGTGTTGATTTTCCTGCACCATTCTCGCCACATACAGCATGAATTTCTCCTTCTCTAATAGAGAAGTTGACACCATCATTCGCCACTATACCACTTGGATAAACTTTTGTGATGTTCTCCATTTTGAGTAGTTCGTTTTGCATTTTATTATCACTCCATTAGATTATAATTGAGCGAATTTCATATAAGGGGCGTAGGTTAGATGAGCCCCTAAGAAATTCTATGATGTCTTAAGTAAAGGGTACGTTTTATGACAAATCAAAAAGCGCACCCTTCGTTATATATTGCTTAAGGTTTAACTTTGTTTCTGATCTCGTTAAGAGCGTCTGTATCCAATCCCATAGCTGTTGTTACTTTGATATCACCATTGATAATTTTTGCTTCAATGTCTTTTAACTCTGTTAACAAATCAGCTGGTACAAGAGGATTACCTTCTACAAAACCAATTGCTTTTTCTTTGAATCCAAGAATTTCTTCTTTACCATAAGGTGTTGTGCCTTCCATGTGCATTTCAATGGAACGAAGTAATGCTTGGTCAACTCTTTTTAATACAGATGTTAAGATAAGCTTTGCTTTTTCTTGATCATCTGGGAATAAGGCTACTTGGTCAGAGTCTACACCAATGGCATATTTGTCCACTTCTTTAGCCGCATCAAGTTGTCCAAGACCTGCTTGTCCAGCAACGTTAAAGCCAATATCCACACCACTATTGTATTGAGCAAGACATAACTCTTTTGCTTTAGCAGAGTCTTCAAAACCACCAATATAAGAGATTGCAACTTTCATATCTGGGTCTGCATATTGAGCACCTTCAATGTAACCTACTAAGAAGTCATTAATAACTGGAATATCCATGCCACCTAAGAAACCAATTTTCTTATCTTCATTGGTTCTTTCCATACCAGAAGTTGTTACACGTGATGCCAGTACACCTGCAATAAATGCACCTTCATTTTGCTTGAAGTTAATGGAGTATACGTTGGAGTAATCATCTGCAGTATAATCAACAGCTGAATCAAAGATGACATACTTCTTATCTGGGTATTCAAGAGCTACTTCAGATAAATGCTCAACCATTTGCCATGTACCAACGATAATGATATCCCAATCTGCATCAGATACATCCTGTAGGGTTGGTAACCATTTACTTGGGTCATAGTTCATTTCAATTGTTTTGGTCTCAACTTTGTCACCAAATTTTTGTTCTGCTAATTTCATACCGTTGTCAGCTGAATCAAAGAAAGATTTGTCACCAAGTGTTCCGTTGATGAGTAAAGCTACTTTTAAAACGTCTTCATTATCACCAGTATCTGTGCCGGTATCTGGTGTGTCTGTACCTGTGTCTGGCGTTTCTGTACCTGTGTCAGGCTTGTCTGTATCATCTTGTTTCTCACCACATCCAGTAAGAATCATAGACAATGTCATTGCAAGTGCTAAAATTAGGATTAATGATTTTTTCATCATTGTGTCCCCCTTTGTTTTAATTTTTGTTATAAATTGTCATTTTCAGCAATTTAGAGTTACATTATACACCAAGCATTTGACATTTACAAGAATGAAACATCAGTTCTTAGTGTCATATTTCTAGGCTTTCTGGGCATTGCGGCAACTAGATACTGTCCACTCAGAAAGCTCATGAATATCGATGTTTTCCATGGTACGCACATAGGTGACGATGTTATCGTCAAAAGGCTCGGTCCATTTTGAGGCGATTTTATCTTGACCAACCATGATGCCCAGTGCTGTCATAATCTGTGCTGCATTACAATCAACATCGACACCTTCCATGGCTATGATGTGAAGGGTTTTGTCAAAATCACCATTACCAAACCACAAAGCAACCACTTCTGCTGCTGCGTTTGGATAAGCATGAATCCAATTGTACCTTTCATACTTCTTCTCGCAGATACGCCAAGCTTCTTCCCAGTTATGTGCTTTTTCACACTGTTCAAGAGCGAATGTCACAACGGTATAATATTCACTATCGTCTGGGATCATGCTTATTGTATCTTTAAGCAGTTCTCTTACATCTGTTCTTGTGAAGGATAATGCAACTAAGATGGCATTAAACACTTCACCAATAATACCATTATTATAGTGGGATATCTGCCCATCTATCCATGCTAGCCTTGCAGCTTCTCTTGGATTACCAGGTGCAACCATACCACATATTGCGCCTCGCATCTGAGCACCAATCCACTCACAATAGGGGTTACCGTATACACCGCTTTCAGGTGGGTATATACCGTAACGAATATTTCGTAGGGCTACTTCTTCTGCCGACCAGCCAGCAGGGATTAGACCAATCCATTCATGGGCAATATCAACGGAGGTTAGTTCCTTTCCTTTCTTCGCATAAGCTTTTAAAAAAGCTAGCTCAAAAGTGATATCATCATTTAATGTATTAGGTTTTCTCACATAATCGTGAATCTCACCAAATACCTTACGTAAGTTATCCGTTGTATAACCTTCAATGGCTGTTCCTAAGGCACCACCAATGAGTTGTGCCCGCCACCCTACTAATATTTTGTCTTCAAAGTCCTTGGAATATACATCCACCGACTCTGGTTTTAGAAAAGTAACAGCTTCTTCATATTGTTTCCAAGTTGTGTAAGGTTTATAATGCCAATAAGAGGATGCTTCATCTTTCACACTGTGAAGGATTTGATGATACAGTTTGGATGTCAATTGGTGAAGTGTAACCATATCATTAGCTTCCAATGCCTTTAAACCTTCGTCAACAATTGCTTCATAACCTTCTACAAGATAACCTCTATTTTCCATGGCTTGGACACCAGCTATAATAATGCGCTCTGGCGCAGCAGAACCAGGTACGTTACTTCCCCATAGAAGTTTTATCTTATCATCTTCTGCTTTTCCCACCTCAGCCATTACATCCCATTCTTGTTCCTCTTCTTCAAGAATTGTTGGTATGGCTGATTGAATCAGCTCTTTTTCCATTTCCCAAGCTTTCACGATGTTTTTCCTCCTGTTTACATGCTTCTACCATACCTCCATGGTATCTTTTAGATGCATTAACTGATCACGGTTAACATATATCTTTCCTTTTCGAACGCTGACCAGACCTTGCTCTTTTAGCTTTGTGACATTACGCCCAACGGTTTTCACACTTAAACCAAGAATATCCGCTATCTCTTGTCGTTTCATTTTAATGTTAACCACTTGACCAGTATCCATTTCACGATTAACATATTCCATAATAAAGCGTTTAATCATGTGAGCAGCTGGAAAGTAGTTGGAGTACCCTTGATAACCTGACGTATAACACAAACGATTAGCTAACCGCTTAGCAATAATCATGGTAATGTAGCTGTCTTTTTCTGTCCACGCTATAAAATCTTTTATTGGAACTCGTAGTACCATACAGTCTGTTCTTGCCCGGTTGGTCACAATTGCTCGGGTTTCATCTGCTAATGCTTCCATTTCACCAATAAAATCAATGGCTTTATTGGTGTCAAATACATAGATACTCCCGTTGGCAAATTCATTAATAACATCCAACTCACCTTGACACAGAATATCCACATACTTAATCTCGTCACCTTTTCCAATAACAGTACTGCCTTTTTTCATACGTTTTAACACACAACGGTCTTGTATTTCTTTTGGCATACCATTAAGCATTTTCTTAAGACTAGGTTGGCTTTCTATCAGCTCTTGTAATAACATGTATCACACACTCCATATTAGTTTATCCTATCTTTTATGAAAAATGTTTATAATGACTAAATTATTTCTTGTAATGGAAATGAAATGTAGAACTATTTTGTATTTACATTCTCTATTTTAGGAAATTTGTTTATTTTCATTTCTATTATTTGCATAAATTCGTATTTAATTCACAATGAACTTGTTCCTATTATAGCGAAATCATCTTTCATAAAAAAGGACACATGTCCGATTTTTAAATATCTTCTTTAACATATTTTTGTAATGGGTCCATGTTGAATCATCTAGCTTCATTTCTTATCTATCTTAACTCTATGATGTTTTTATTAAATCCAAATAAAGTGAATCACTATGCCATTGCCAGCCTATGCAATTGTTTAGTCATTCACTTTCATTTCTGATTCAGTATTCACTTTATTATTTTCATATTTGAAGAAAGTATCGCACCTATTTCCTTACCCTACTAATTGTCACATATTTCCATTGAAGATGCAAGCTCTAAATTATTACTTGTGATGATAGGTCACGTCTTGTATAACCTATAAGCGTTGGTTTACCAACTATTCCCGACGAGGTAATGAACACGTTCAACCGTTACACATAACCGCCTGCTCTGAAGATTTCTTAGTTCATCCCTTCCCATACATTCGATGTGTTTATTCCATATTATATTTCCTTGACCCTCTAGGCATCTCTGCAATATATTAATTCTACATATAATTACCTCATTAAAGTGTTTAAGTGCTATATAATGGGTTATGCTGGATTATAGCTTAACCCATTATATAATCTTTAAACCACTTTAAACGACCATCTCATCATGTTTATGCTTTATCAATCCCTTATAGGTTTTACTAAGCTAAAACATAACCTGCCTGGAATGCTTTGATATTCACCTCAACGGTCTTAGGTGGTACGGTTTGCTTAATGGCTTCTTCCCAAGTCTGTACGTCCACATCCATGTTTTTAGCTAATAAACCTAATAATACGGTATTTACCACTCGGAAATTACCAATCTTTCGGGCTTCTGCAAGAGCGTCGGCGACAATGACTTTATTTTCATTTTGTTGTAGTTGTTCGATGACATCATCTGGGTACTTGTCAGCACCAATAATCACAGGCATAGGATCAATTTCTTGGGTATTGACAATGATGATACCGTCTTTCTTTAAATAATGACGCCATCTAAGGGCTTCCATCTTCTCAAAAGCAAGAATCACATCGGCTTTTCCTACTTCAACCAGTGGTGAATACACTTTCTTACCATAACGAATATGGGTTACAACGCTTCCGCCACGCTGGGACATACCATGAACTTCTGATAATTTGACATCATAGCCAGAATGGATGGCTAAATTCCCAAGTATACGACTGGTTAATAGTGTGCCTTGTCCCCCTACACCTACAACTAATATATTCTTCGTTTTCATGTTTATTGAGCCTCCTTCACAATAGCACCGAACTTACATATTTTTGCACATAAGCCGCAACCACTACATAAGGTGTCGTTAATGAACATCTTATTGTCTTGCTTTGAAATAGCTGGACATCCAATGCGCATACACATTCCACAGTTTTTACATGTATCTAGGTCAATGCGGTATGGGATACGTTTTGTTTTCCTATCTAATAATTCACAAGGTGCACTTGCGATGATGACTGAAGGTTCTTCTTTTGCTGTTTCTTCTTTGACCGCTAACTCTACTTCTTCTGGCTTAAATGGGTTCACCACCCGCACATTGGTAATGCCTATGCTCATAGCAAGGTCAACAAGGTTAAGCACATGGGTCGCTTCTCCTTTTAATGTACGACCTGTTGCTGGGTTATCTTGATGCCCTGTCATACCTGTTGTGGAGTTATCAAGAATGATAACGGTGGATATACCTTTGTTATATACAATGTCCACTAACCCTGTGATGCCAGAGTGAACAAATGTGGAGTCACCGATAATACCTACCCAATCTTTGATAAATTCTTTTCCACGTGCTTTTTCGATACCGTGTAACATACTCACACTCGCACCCATGCAGACACAAGTATCAATACCTTCTAATGGCGGAAGTGCGCCAAGTGTATAACATCCAATATCCCCTGTGGCATGTTTCTTTAATTTATGCAGGATATAGTAAACACCTCGATGTGGGCAACCTGGGCACATCACAGGAGGTCTTACTGGTAATTGCTTCGGCGTATCCAAACCCAATGAATTCTTGGCAATCCTTTCTTCTAACAGGTTCGCGCTGTATTCGCCTTGAACGGTTAAAATCTCTTTACCAAGTACATCTATCCCCCAAGATTTTATTTGTTCTTCAAAGATGGGCTCTAACTCTTCAACAATGTATAATTGATCCACTTTCTTAGCAAAATCTTCAATGAGCTGTTTAGGCAATGGGTGAACCATCCCTAATTTAAGAACGGAGGCACCCGGCAACACTTCTTTTACATATTGGTAAGGTACGCCACTTGTAATGACACCAATGGATGTATCCCCCATCTCTACTGTATTAACAGCACAGTGATTGGCATCTTCTGCCATTTGATGCATGCGCTTCTCAACAACCACGTGTCTAACCCTAGCCATGGCTGGCATCATAACATTCTTTTTAAAGTCTTTATGATAGGGTTTTAATGGAACATCTTTCCGATCATGGATCTCCACAATACTTTGGGAATGTGAAATACGTGTAGTCAATCTCACGAAAACTGGTGTGTCATATTTCTCACTCATGTCAAAAGCTTCTTTTACAAATTCTTTTGCTTCGTGGCTATCAGAAGGCTCAAGCATTGGAATGTGAGCTGACCGAGCATAGTAGCGGCTATCTTGTTCATTCTGTGAACTGTGCATACCCGGGTCATCAGCTACAAGAATAACTAACCCTCCATTAACACCTGTATAAGCTACTGTGAATAATGGATCTGCAGCAACATTTACCCCAACATGTTTCATGGCCACCATGGTTCTTGCACCACTAACAGAAGAACCAATACCTACCTCTAATGCCACTTTTTCATTGGGTGACCACTGAGCGTATATGTCATCATATGTTGCTACAAATTCAGTAATCTCAGTACTTGGTGTTCCAGGATATGCAACAGCGACAGTAGCACCTGCTTCATATGCGCCTCTGGCAACAGCTTCATTACCAAGCATAAGTCTCTTGTTCCCCATATCTTATCAATCCTTTCGTTAATTGTAAGTAACTTGTATAAGCGTGGCATCATTAATAGTACATATCTTGATGACAATCTATGCACAATTAATAATGACACATTAAGCGAGAGAGTTAATACAGCACTTGTCGTGCCAGAACATTCAACTATAATTCTATTTTAACAGGTATTGCTCGTTTCGTCTATTGTTGTTTTACCGTCTGTGTAACTTTAATGTGATAAACTTATATAAAAATAATGCGCTAAAAATTAGCGCATGATGTTGGGTTAAGATATGTTTACATGTATGATATACCTATGGGTAAAATACCAAATGATGGTATGACGTTACGTGTAGTAGTACATTTAGTCAATGTTAAAGTCTAGGTTCTTTAATCGATAATAGAAATTGCCATGATGGGCTCGAAAATGCAGTACGGTATAGTCAGGATCCCCAATCCCTTTTTTGTAATATCTTTCACAACCTTCAAACCATAGTTTTTCCCGATAAAAATCATCCTGAATAACTTCAATCTCCCCAACCAGCATCAATCCCATGAAACTTTGCTCATCCATATAATAAACACAGGTCTTGGGGTTTTTCATAATATCAGCTACACGCTTAGATGAGGTATTTGTACTAAACCATATATCCTTCAACCCCTCAGAATGGAGATTTAGCATGGCTTTTATATTGGGATACCCCTTCTGATCTGTTGTACCTAACATAGCGATCTTAGCATTTTTCACAATCTCTAATGATTTTCCAATTGCAAATTCCTTATCCATTTTTTTGCCCTCCTACTTCTTGATGTTTGATGACAAGTCAGTCAACGGCAGCATGCTGTAAAACGTCATCACCGCATTAGTACATTCAACCCTAGTAATTATGTTATTCTAAAACCTAATTGACAAATCATATGGATATCATCTGCTATCTTATTGCCAATGGTCGTCAAATAATTCCCAACTAATGCTGCATTAACGCCTGCTTTAAAACCTTTTTCTTGGTACTCCTCTAGAGCCATACGCCCTCCAGCATAACGTATATAGGATTTTGGCAGGATCAATCGATAAATAGCCATGGTGCGCAAGATGTCCTCTGGTGCAGGCATCTCATTATCGCCATAAGGTGTCCCTGCTACTGGATGAAGCACATTGAGAGGGACGGAGCTTATGCCCAGTTCTCTGAGATCAAAAGCCATATCCATACGATCTTCCAATGTCTCTCCTATACCCATAATACCACCTGAGCAAACAGCTAGTCCAGCATTTTGTGCATTTTTTATGGTTGCAACACGGTCATCATATGTATGTGTGGTACAGACTTCTCTGTAGTAGCGTCGACTGGTTTCCAGGTTATGATGATACGTTGTAACTCCTGCTTCTTTTAATCGAATGGCTTGTTCCACATGCAGAATACCTAAAGAAGCACATAAGCGTAGATTCGGTAACTTGGCATGGAGGGCCTCATAGATTTCAATGATCTGATCAAAATCTTTTCCTGTTAAACCTTTCCCACTGGTTACCAGTGAAAAATGATGGACGCCATAGCGGCTATTTTCTTCGGCTCGTTTAATGGCCTCCTCTTTGGAAATTAAAGGATATTCTTGGATACCGGTTTTATAATGGATGGATTGGGCACAATATTTACAATCCTCGCTGCATCTACCAGACTTAGCATTCATGATGGTACAGAGGTCCACTTTGTTACCCATATAATGCTCTCTTACAGCATTAGCTCCTTCAAATAACTTATCCGAGTTCCATGATTGATATATCTGGGAGGCTTCTTCCTTGGTTAGGCTATAGTCGTTTATAATGTCATGAATAATGTTTTTCATGCTGTTATCTCCTCTCTCTACTAGTGATGCGGTCATATATACGATGTTCAAGACTGACTCTCATTATAGGTAAGGCATTTACTTTTGTCAACCAAAACCTAATCCATGGTTAACACACCATCAACCTATCTCAAAAGGACTCATGTTGAGCTTAGCCTGTTGTCTACCTGAGCCTTACATATGTGTGTACTATATAAATACTACATTTTTTTAATTTTGTATTTGACACACAGACATTAATTCACTATACTTAAATTAAATGATCAAGGTAAATGGCATCATCATTTATGCTGTTTTTTGAAAGGAGATACACCTCTTGATAACGACAATAGATAAGAAAACCATGCATGCTTTAGTAAAAAAAACGCCTGAAAAAGGTTTATGGATTGAAGACGTACCGATTCCCCAAGTTGGTAGTACCGATGTGATGATTAAAATCATGAAAACCTCCATATGTGGTACCGATGTACATATCTATAATTGGGATAAATGGGCCAGCGAAACCATTCCTACACCTATGGTGATCGGTCATGAGTTTGTTGGAAGAATTGTAGGTTTTGGAGATCATGTAAAGGGCTTTCATGTGGGTGATTTGGTTTCTGGAGAAGGTCACATAGTCTGTGGTCACTGCCGTAACTGTCTGGCTGGCAGACGCCATCTATGCATTAACACCAGTGGCGTTGGCGTGAACCGTTCCGGTGCTTTTGCAGAATATCTTGTGATCCCCTCAACCAATGTTTGGCATTGTGACGAAGGCATTGATACAGATATACTCAGCTGTTTTGATCCTCTTGGTAATGCTGTGCATACTGCTCTATCCTTTGACCTAGTGGGTGAAGATGTACTGATTACTGGTGCTGGACCTATTGGCATTATGGCATCTGCTGTAGCAAAAAAAGCTGGTGCTAGACACGTGGTCATTACAGATATTAATGACTATCGCTTGGATCTTGCTAAAAAAATGGGCGTTGTCACAGTAGATGTGACCAAACAAACCATCAAGCAGGTTATGGATGATTTAGGGATGAAAGAAGGTTTCGATGTGGGTCTTGAAATGTCGGGGAATGCTCTGGCATTTAATGATATGTTAGCTCATATGGAGCACGGTGGTAAAATTGCTATGCTGGGGATTCAAGGTCCTGATACCACCATTGATTGGAATAAAGTTGTCTTTAATGGCATAACCATTAAAGGTATCTATGGTCGCGAGATGTTTGAGACATGGTACAAAATGACATCCATGATTCAATCAGGACTTGATATCGCACCCATTATTACCCATCATTATCATTATACGGATTTTGAGAAAGGCTTTGACGTCATGAACTCTGGTAAATCCGGCAAAGTTGTTCTCACCTGGGAAGATTAGAGAAGAAAGGAAGGAAACATATGTTTAATTTTGCAAAAGAAATCTATGATGAGCAATTAAAGGATATAAAAGCAAGTGGTCTATGGAAAAAAGAACGTGTCGTTACAACACCTCAGAGTGGAACAATCAATACATTAGCTAAAGACCAAGTGCTTAATTTCTGTGCAAACAACTATCTTGGTTTAGCTTCTCACCCAGATGTCATTGACGCTGCAAAAGCCAGCTATGACCAATGGGGTTATGGCCTGTCCAGTGTGCGATTTATTGTGGGTACGCAACAGATTCATAAAGACCTTGAGAAAAAAATATCCGAATTTTTACAGACAGATGATACCATTCTTTATTCCTCAGCCTTTGATGCCAACGGTGGTTTATTCGAAACCATCTTAACAGCTGATGATGCCATCATCAGTGATGAACTTAACCATGCAAGCATTATCGATGGTGTACGTCTAAGTAAGGCTAAGCGCTATCGTTACCTCAATAATAACATGACAGACTTAGAAGAGAAACTTCGTGAAGCAGATGATAACGGCGCACGGATTAAGCTCATTGCAACAGACGGTGTCTTTTCCATGGATGGCATCATTGCTAATCTTCAAGGCATCTGTGATTTAGCAGAAAAGTATAACGCCATGGTCATGGTGGATGATAGCCATGCTACAGGTTTTGTAGGTGAGCATGGTCGTGGTACCCATGAATTCAGAGATGTGATGGGTCGGGTAGATATTATTACCAGTACACTGGGTAAGGCTCTTGGTGGAGCAAGCGGCGGATTCACCAGTGGTCGTCAAGAGATTATTGACCTCCTGCGTCAACGGTCAAGACCTTATTTATTCTCCAATACGTTGTCTCCTGCTATTACGGCTACATCCCTTAAAATCTTAGATATGCTGTCTTCATCCACTGCTCTTAGAGATAAATTAGAAGAAAACACCGTCTATTTCCGTGAAGGCATGCGTCAAGTTGGTTTCGACATACCTGAAGGCGAACACCCCATTGTACCCATCATGTTAGGTGATGCGGTGATTGCTCAGAAAATGGCTGAAAAGATGTTAGAAAAAGGCATCTATGTGATTGGTTTCTACTATCCAGTGGTACCAAAAGGCAAGGCTAGAATTAGAACTCAGATATCTGCTGTTCATAGTAAGGAAGATTTGGACCGAGCTATTCAAGCTTTTGCAGAAGCAAAAAATGAATTAGGCGTATAATTAAGCAAGGGATGTCATTTTAACGGTTCAGTTCCGTGTAAACCGTCAGATGACATCCCTTTTATTGTTTTATCCCATAATAACGGGTGAACTTAGTAAAACCCCATTATGGTAGATATCTTGTTTGTGTGGCTAACCACTTCTGCTCATCCGTTGTAAGATACGCGGATAGTTTATCGTAGACTTCTTGATGGTAGTTATTCAACCATGTTTTTTCTTCTGTTGTAAGCATGGACACATCAATACCCTTTAAATCAATGGGACAGTAGGATATCACGTCAAAAGCCATGAATCGGCCATCATCATTCTTAGCAACTTCAGTGACTAACATATCATTTTCTATACGGATACCGTGTTTATTCTCTTTATAGACTCCTGGTTCATTGGTTAAGAGCATACCTTCTTCTAAGACAATATCCTGCATACGCATATGAATACTGGCAGGTCCCTCATGAACACCTGATAGATACCCTACAGAATGTCCTGTGCCGCATTTGTAATCCATATAGGCTTGCCACATTGGCTGTCTTGCGATACTATCAATATGTGTACCTGTTGCACCATGTAAGAACACAAGCCGGTTAAGGGCAATATGCGCCTTAAGCACAAGGGTAAAATCACGACGTTCTTCTTCTGTTATATCACCTAGTACGATGGTACGTGTGATATCTGTTGTACCATCATAATATTGTCCTCCAGAATCCACCAAGTATAGTCCTCTGGGTTCTAATACTTTTGCGGTCTCCTCTTCTGCTTTGTAATGCATCATAGCCGCATTGCCTTTATAAGCGGATATGGTATCAAAGCTGTCTTCAATGTATAAGGCTTGCTGCTTTCTAAAAGCACTTAATTGCTCAGCAGCTGTCATCTCTGTAACATGCTCTGTAGCCACGGCTTTTTCCAGCCAATAAAGGAATCTAACAAGGGCTACGCCATCTTTTATCTGGCAGTTTTTGAGATTCTTAATTTCCGTTTCATTAAGCTGCGCTTTCATCATCATAACAGGATCATGGGTTTCTATAAGGTGACTTGAAGGGTGCACCTTCATGCGCAATGCATTGTTCAGTTTTGAGGGATCATAGATCACCCATGTATTTTCGGTTGTCTCACGAATATCATCCAATATCTGATCATAGGGTCGTATAACAACGGCTTGTTCTTCCAGACACAGTCTCACACTCTCTGGTAATTTCTCCAGCTGTAGATAGAGAACAGCTTCATCTTGTGTTAGCATAGCATAAGCATATGTGACAGGTGTATAGGCTATGTCACCACCACGAATATTGAATAACCATGCAATATCATTAAGGGAACTCATTAAGTAGACATCTGCTTTTTTCTCAGTCATGACTTGACGAATAGCTTGAATTTTTTCTTCAGCTGATTGTCCTGTATAGGCTATATCATGGTAAAAGATCGTTGCCTTGGGGAGCGGTGGACGATCGGTCCATATACGACTCATCAAATCAAAATCCCCCACACATGTGATGCTGTCATTAGCGATAACCTCTTGAAGATCCTTAACGTCATTCACGGAAAAAAGGCGTTGGTCAAAGCCAATACGTTGACCTGATTCCATGTGGTCTCTTAACCATTCTTGATAAGTGGGTACCCCTGGTATACGCATTTTATATAAGACCATGTCACTATGGCTAATCTGTTGTTCCGCTTGAATAAAATAGCGCCCATCTGTCCACAAGCAACTATCGGTTAACGTAATGACTACTGTCCCGGCTGAACCGGTGAACCCTGATATGTAGGCTCTGCTTTTATAGTAATCTGCTACATATTCACTTTGATGAGGGTCAGCACTGGGAATAATATAGGCTGATAAACCTTCTTTTTTCATTTCTTCACGTAATAAGGCAATTCGCTCATTAACTGTCTGTTTTGTACGCATTATCACAACATCCCTTCTCTCATGATTATTATCTTTTACCCATTGTATCAAAAATGGTAAAGCTTTAATAGTCTTATTAAAAAAACATCATTATAATAACTCAGCCTATTGTTTTATTTATTTTTCATTAGTGTAAACCCCATGAAGTCACTTGATTTTAGTCATACAAAGAAGCTGGCCTTAACATGCTTACCAGGTCCAGCTTCCTTATGCTTACATGGGTTTATCATTCCATAACTAATATTTTTATGCCATGGTTTCAATGAGTTTTAGTAACATGTTAACATCATCCCTTATCATGTCCAGTCCACCTTTGAAGAATGCTACATCTGTCAAGTCTATACCCACATGTTGACCAATATCATAGATGGTGTTTTTACCTGTGGCTCTTAGTAAGGTATCGTATTTGGTTAGGAAACTGTCACCCTCTTTTTCGTACATGGCATAGAGACCTTTAGCAAACAAAAGACCAAAGGCATAAGGGAAGTTATAATAATTGCGGTCCACATAATAATAGTGTACTTTATTGACCCACATATATGGATGGTTATACGTATGGTCCAATCCATCACCATAGGCTTCCTTTTGAGCTGATGCCATCATGTCGCAGAGCTTAGAGACCGATAGTGTCGCATGCTCACGTTGTTTAAACAAGTCATCTTCAAACAGAAATCGACTATATATATCCATGATAATCGCCATATACCTTGTGACCTGGTCATGAAGGATAGCAAAACGTTTCTCATCATCCCAATGTGCCATGGCAGATTTTATAATAATGGTCTCACAGAAAGTAGAAGCGGTTTCTGCAATGGGCATGGTATAGCGTCTATTGTATAGATGTTCATCTTTCAAGCAATGGCCATGGTAACCATGACCCAATTCATGGGCAAGGGTAATCACATCGGAAAGTGCGCTGTCATAATTTAATAGAACGCGGCTCTCCCCTATGGGAAGGTTATAACAAAATGCTCCTCCTCGTTTGCCAGCTCTTGGCTCAACATCCACCCAGTTTTTATCAAAAGCCATCTGAGCAAAATGCGCTAAGTCTGGATTAAAGTTATGGAAATTATCATATACGATTTTCTTTGCTTCTTCATAGCTCACCAAAGCATTATTTTCACCCAGTGGGGCATAGAGGTCATACCAGGGCATACCTTTATCATGACCCAATACGTGAGCCTTCTTCTTCATAAACTTACGAATAAGCGGTAAGGCCTCTCGCATTGTTTCTAATAAAGCGTCCAGAATGGATGGGTCCATACGTGAATAAAAAAGGGACATATCCAGTGGCGAATCAAAATCCCTTAAGTGAGACTGGGTGATGGCTTCACCTTTAATACCATTGATGCATGCTGCCATAGGGAGTGTTATTTTCTCATAAGCTTTTAGCTCACTCTCATAGGCACGCTTACGTACCTTTTGATCTTGTGCATAAGCCATATTACGTACAGCGCTTATAGGCTTGGTTTCTTCTTTCAAGCCATCCACAGCAGGTAAATCAACCTGAAGATTGGATAACAGCTGCTGGTGCAATTTCGTCCATGCTGTTGACCCTGTATTTTTCATCTTTGCGATAATAAGCTCTGTATCGCTGTCTAAACTATGTTGCTGTTTTGCAACCATTTCATGTAGTATAAAAGCATGTTCTTCTAAATATGCTGATGTGTGCAATAGGTTATCCAGTTCATCCAGATGACTAAGATAACTCTGGAACATAATGTCGAGTTCTTTTATATCCGGTTCAACGGCCTCAATCCTGTTTAGCTTCTCTTGAGCCACTTGATGGGTCGTATTTGTTGAAGCTTCTAACCTGGCATAAGCTTCATATCGACTGGATTTGAACTTAATGGATGTCAAACCCGTCATCATATGGGTGATTTTCTGAGAATCACCTATGGCCTCATTATCTCTGTTATTTTGAAACCATGTTTTTAATGTTTTAATGTCTTCTTTTATTTGAGCAAGATCTTGCTCCATTTTGGGGTCGTCAAATGATGTATAAAGTGATGTTAAATCCCAATATGTACTCATATGTTTCTCCTTTCATACCTAATACATAATATAATTATATTATAAATGAATGCATGTATGCTGACTAGAGGTTTATTCTTTATTTATACCCTTATTGATGAAGCCATTGTTCAATTCAGGACTCCTATAACACAAAGTAGAGGCAAACTCTTTGAGTCGCCTCTACGTGACAATATTCGTGTACTATTTTACATTCATGAAACATATTTATTTTTTAGATGGACAGCTATCCTCCGAAATACAGCCACTGCATCCGCTGCAGTGTTTCCCTGCTTTCTTATCTTTCCGCATTTTATAAATAGCTAATCCTATTAAAAGAATAACAATAACAACAGCTATGACATCTCCCATATTATGCTATCTCCTTTTGTTGTCGGCTTCTATTTATGCCTGCTACTCCTTCATCTTTATGACGTTTAATAAGCGTGATGAGCAATACGACCACTGCTGCTAAGATAATGATCGATGCTACAAAACCTTCAGCAAGTTCACCATATACAATAAGTGTACCTATCTGATTAACTAATAGTGCAATCACATAGCCTACACCAAACTGTACCCCAATGGCTGCCCATAACCACTTCTTAGAATCCATCTCTGCGTTCATGGCTCCAATGGCTGCAAAACAAGGAGGTGTAAACAGGTTAAAATACATATACGATAGTGCACTGACCGCTGTCAAACCACCTGTTGCAATCAGTACATTGGTACTGCCTGGTGTATTCAATAGGGATTCTGCGTTATCACCAAATAATGCGAAACACACAGCAAGGGTTGCAACAACATTTTCTTTGGCAATGAAGCCCGTCACAGACGCTGCTGCAAACTGCCATATACCAAATCCTAATGGAATGAATAAGAATGCTACAGGTTGTGCAATAATGGCCAACATGCTGGAGCTTACGCCTTCTTCACCTACAAGATTGAAACTGAAATCGAAAGATTGAAGGATGAATACGGCTGCATTACACACTAAGATAATGGTACCTGCTTTAATGATAAAGCCTTTCGCTCGGTCAAACATGGATAAAATCGCTCGTTTAAAACTTGGTAAACGATATTCTGGTAACTCAATCATAAAATAATTGACTTCTGTATCTGCCTTCGTTATACGCTTAGCCAGTAAACCAACTAGAATAATTAATAAGATGGCTACAAAATAAGTAACAGGTGCCATCCATGGTGATTGAGGAAAGAATACTGCAACAAATAATGCGATAATAGGTACCTTAGCACCACAAGGCACAAAAGGTGTTAACATGGCTGTCATTCTTTTTTGTCGCTGACTTTTAATGGTTCTTGTAGCCATTACACCGGGAATGGCACAACCATATCCTACAACCATAGGAATAATGGACTTTCCTGAAAGACCAATCAATTTAAAAAATCTGTCCATAACCACAGCAACACGTGCCATATAACCACAATCTTCTAATAATGAAAGGAAGAAGAACAGCACCATGATTAGTGGCAAGAAACCAAGAACTGCACCTACACCACCTATAATACCATCAACAATAAGAGCTGTTAAAAAGGCATTGGTACCAGCCCCTTCTAATGCGCCTGCTACGCCATTGGTTAAAGCTTCCATACCCATTTCTACATATTCTGCCAATAAGGGTCCAATCCACGATTGGGATATATAAAACACCGCCCAAAGTATCAGACCAAAAATTGGAATACCTAACCATTTATGTGCAATAATACGATCCACTTGATCTGCAACAGTTACCGTATTAGATTTAACTCGCCTTACCTCCACTTTTTTTGTTATTTGATTAACAAAATCAAACCTTAAACCATCCGCTTTTTTTGCATCTTCTTTGGATTTAATTTGGAAATGATCCTCCAATATTTTAGGTGCTGCTTGACCACCTTTACGTTTTCCTACTCGAATAGCAGCTGAAGCCAATTCCTTAAGTCCATTTTCCTTCAAAGCAGAAGTGGCAATAACCTCACAATTAAGTAAGTTCTTAAGTCGTGGTATATCAATGGTTAAGCCGCTTCGCTGGACCATATCTGTTTTATTGAGAGCAACAACAACAGGAATACCTAATTCCAATAACTGTGTTGTAAAGAATAAACTTCGATTTAAATTTGAAGCATCAACGACATTGATAATCACATCTGGGTTTTCACCCTTTACAAAATCACTTGTGATATTCTCCTCAGAAGTAAAAGGGCTCATGGAGTATGCCCCAGGCAAATCCACAACCATCACTTCATCGGATTTTTTTTCTTTCAGATGTCCTTTTAGTTTGGCAACTTTTTTATCAACTGTTACCCCAGCCCAGTTACCAACATGCTCAAGCTTTCCTGTTAATGCGTTAAACATCGTTGTTTTACCACTATTAGGGTTTCCTGTTAATGCAATCTTCATCTTATACCACCTTTTATCTCTTATTTTTGATATTGAATGTCATTATCGTTAAATAACTGTACATATGTGCACATAACCATATACAGTAACCTTGATGGATTACTGTATAGAACCTATTTACTTACGACCTCATTAAATTTAAATATTTCAATCTGTTATAAAAGACTGCATCATTCTATGCCACTTGAATGATTTTTGCTAGTGCTTCATCAATACCATATCGGCTATCCTTAATATTGATAATATAATTTGTCGCAACCCTAGATATGATGGTTACTTTTTCACCTTCGTAACAACCAAGAGAAAATAAAAATTTTACCATATCATCTTGACCGGATACTTGGTGCACCGTGTATTCCTTATTGGTTTTTGCTTTTGATAAACTCATATCCTATCACATCCTATCTAATAATATGTAAATTAAACAGCGTTGTGTGACAACACCATTATGACTTCAGTACAGACTCATGTACTACCTTACTATAGGTCTATAATATCAAAAATGATAATCATTGTCAATATCGTTTTTTGATTTAGTGAAAAAGATTATCAAAATCATAATAAAAAGGACCTCCTCCGTACGATGTAGGAAGCAGTCCTTATCTATTCTTACTTTTCGTATGCTTTATATAACATAGCAGCACCAATGATACCAGCATCATTTCCCAGCTCAGCTACTTGTATTTTTGTTTTAAAAGCTTTTTCACCACCATAGATTTCATTAATAATCTCTTTGTGAAGGGGTTGAATCAGGTTATCACCTTGAGCTGACACGCCCCCGCCAAGAACAATGACTTCTGGTTGGAAAATGTTAATGACATTCACAAGACCTACTGCTAAGTGCTTAATGTATTGGCTAATAACTTCTTGAGCCGTCTTGTCACCTGCTTGGGCTGCATCAAAAGGTATCTTAGCATTCATCTTGGTTAAGTCCCCATGAACAAGCTCATTCAGTTTTGATTCTGGATTGTTTTTAGCTGCTTCTTTGGCATCTCTGATTAATGCCGAAGCAGATGAATATTGTTCCCAGCAGCCTTTTCGTCCACAAGTACATACAATGCCATTAAAATTAATGGAAACATGTCCCAATTCAGCACCACCATAAAAACTACCATCAATGATGGTACCATTTATAATGACACCGCTGCCTACGCCTGTACCTAATGTGATGGCCACTAAATCATTATAGGATGAACCAGAACCACACTCATACTCACCCAGTGCCGCTACATTAGCATCATTACCAACGAATATAGGTTTATTGATATACTTTTGCATCTCATCACGAATAGGGGTGTTATGGAAATTCAGGTTATTGGCATAAACAATCATACCATTAACCGGGTCGGGTGTTCCAGGACTTCCTACACCAATGGAATGAATGTCGTCCATGGATATACCGGCTTCATCCTCAACAAGCTTTATGGCCAACATAGCCATATCTTTAATAATGGCTTCTTGCTGGCGTTCATTCATCGTAGGTGTAGAACCTTTTCTTATGATTGTACCATCCTCAGCTACAATAGCCGCTGCAATGTTTGTTCCTCCTAGGTCAATACCAATATTATACATAGCGTCCTCCATCAATCTAATTTATTTATTTTTTTCTGCATGATCTCTTTCTTCGCTTCTTTTTTTGAGATTACCCATCACGCGGTTATTAAGTTCTTCAGCTGCATTATAACCCATCTGTTTCTGACGATGGTTAATGGCTGCCGATTCAACAATGACAGCAATGTTTCGACCTGGTCGAATAGGAATGGAATGACAAGTCACTTTGTTTCCTAGAATCTCAATAAACTCTTCTGTAAGTCCCAGACGGTCATATTCTTTCTCAGGGTTCCATAGTTCCAGTTTAATAACCAAATTAATGTCTTGGACCTTTTTAACGGATTCAACACCAAAGAGCGTCTTGACATCAATAATACCGATCCCACGAAGTTCAATAAAATGTCGAATAATATCCGGTGATGAACCAAGTAGTGTATCCTCTGATATCTTCTTAATCTCCACAACATCATCGGCAACCAATCGATGACCTCTTTTGATGAGCTCAAGGGCTGATTCACTCTTTCCTATACCGCTCTCACCCATGATGAGCACACCTTCACCATATACATCCACTAAAACACCATGAATGGAAATTCTGGGAGCAAGTTTCTTTTTGAGCCATCCGATAATCTCTGCCATAAAGTAAGATGTTGCTTTATTGGTTTGGTATATGGGTACACCACTTTTACGAGCAGCATCCAACATCTCTTCAAATGGTTCTAGTTCTCTTGACATAATCAAACATGGTATTTTACTACAAAAGAGTGTGCATATCACTTCTTTACGTTTGGTCTCGTCCATTTTTTCTAGATACGTATATTCGACCTTCCCCATAATCTGTACTCTCTCTGAATCAAAATAATCAAAAAACCCAGCTAGTTGTAACGCAGGACGGTTGATATCGGAATGTGTGATGGTTATACCTTCTATATCAACAGTTGGTGTTAGATTTTTCAAGTTCATCTTGTTAACAAGCTCTTTTAACTCAACGGAATACATGATTATACCTCCTATGGCTTTTAATTAAAAGTCTATCGACTTCATATTTTAGCATATTATGCCCTATTTATCACTAGATATTTTATAGTTCTTATATTCTGTGTCGTAGATGTGGCTGAAATTAATTCCAATGACTCATTTAATCCTTATTTGCTTTTGAACTGCTTTTATCTTCATCTCTAAAAAAATGGTAAACGGTATTGGCTACCCGCTGACTGATACCCACCACTGCTTCTAGATCACTGAGCTCAGCTTGTCTTATTTTTTCGACTGAGCCAAAATGCTTGATTAACGTAACACGTCTCTTTGGTCCAATCCCTTCAATATCATCCAATATGGATTGTATTTGCTGCTTACTTCGGAGTTTTCGATGGTATTCAATGGCAAAGCGGTGAGCTTCATCTTGAATTCTGGTCATTAATTTGAAGCCTTCTGAATGGGTGTCCATGTTAAATTCCACATTCTGATAATACAGTCCCCTTGTCCGATGTTTATCATCTTTTACCATGCCGCATACAGGAATCCGAAGACCTAAAGTATCCAATACTTTTAAGGCAATGTTGACTTGGCCTTTTCCACCATCCATTAATATTAAGTCAGGCAGTCGTGTAAACTTGCCTAAACTTACATCTTGTTTCTTAAGAAGCATTTCTTTTTGTTCTTCTAAGGCATGGGTAAATCTACGGGTAAGGACTTCCTCCATGCTCTTATAATCGTTAGGTCCTTTTACGGATTTAATACGGAACTTTCGGTAATCACTGCGTTTAGGTTTTCCTTCTTCAAAAACAACCATGGAACCCACTGCTTCAAATCCGTGAATGTTAGAAATATCATAGGCTTCAATACGCGTAACGTCATCGTCTAAGCAAATTAAATCAATGAGCTCTTGTACGGCACCTTTGGTCCTTCGGTCTTCTCGTTTCATTCTCTCACCAAACTGCTGGAAGGTCAGTAAAGCATTCTGTGCAGCTAACTCCACCAGCTTATGTTTTTCACCTTTTCTTGGCACTTTTATATAGACTTTTTGACCTCGTTTGTTATCCAGCCAGGCATTAATGATATTGGCTTCATCTATTTCTTCTTGGAGAATAATTTCTTTGGGAATATAAGGGGTTCCCGAATAGAACTGTTTCACAAACGTTGTCATGACTTCTTGTCTATGTAAATCTTCCACACCATCCAGATGAAAATGTTCTCGTCCAATGAGCTTACCATGACGGATAAAATAGACTTGAACCAAGGCCTCATCTTGAGACTTGGCAAATGCAATAACGTCTTGGTCTTCCATGGAAGCATTGATGATTTTTTGCTTGCCAGCAATACTTTTAACACTCATTAATTGGTCTCTATATTCTGCAGCCTTCTCAAAATCCATATCCTCTGAAGCCTGCTTCATCTTCTCTTCTAATATACCGATGACTTTATCGTACTTTCCACCTAAGAATTCAATGATTTCATGGATATGTGCGCCGTAATCCTCTCGGCTGATATACCCCTGACAAGGCCCATGGCACTGTTTAATATGATAATTCAAACAAGGTCGCTCTTTCCCAATATCTTTTGGCAGCCTACGATTACATGTTCTTATCTTCCAGATTTTCGTAATGACCTCAATGGTCTCCTTAGCACCGGTGGCATTGGTATAAGGTCCAAAATACTTGGCCTTATCCTTTTTCAGCTCTCTGGAATAAATAATACGTGGATACATTTCATCAACAGTCACTTTAATATAGGGATAAGCCTTGTCATCTTTTAACAAGGTGTTATATTTGGGCCGATGTTTCTTAATCAAGTTACACTCCAGAATCAGTGCTTCCAGTTCAGAATCCGTCACAATATACTCGAAGGACTTGATCATGGTTACCATCTTTCTTATTTTGTTGGAATGATTGGTCGATTTTCGAAAATACTGCCTTACACGATTCCTAAGCTTAATGGCTTTACCTACATAAATAATATTATCGTACATATCCTTCATAAGATAAACACCTGGTTGCATGGGCAGATTCTTCAGATTCTCTTCAATATCAAACATCCTCATCACTCCCTTCTTTCAAACTTCTTCTTATTCATTATAAGCGTTTATCTCCTGATATTGCAACTTATATAAATTGTGATAGATACCTTTTTTTGCCAGTAATTCTTGATGGGTACCTGTCTCTTTAATCCGTCCCTTATGCAAGACAATGATTTTATCTGCATGTTGAATGGTGGATAAACGGTGTGCAACAACCAAAGTGGTTCTGCCTTCCATCAACTTATACAAAGCATCCTGAATCAACAATTCTGTCTCTGTATCAATGTTGGCTGTGGCTTCATCCAATATAAGAATCGATGGGTCAAAAGCTAAGGTTCTTGCAAACGATAGTAATTGCCGCTGACCAGCGGAAAATGTTGCCCCTCTTTCCAGGACTTTTTCATTATATTTATCGGGTAATTTCGATATAAATTGGTGAGCATTCACATATTGAGAAGCTTCCTTAATCTGATCATCTGAAATGCCCTCTTCTTTTAATCGAATATTGCTTTTAATATCCCCTGTAAATAAGAAGACATCTTGCAGCATCTGTCCTATATGTGATCTTAATTGTTTCAACTCAAGGTCTTTGATAGGATGCCCATCAAGGAAAATCTCTCCTTTTTGAATATCATAGTAACGGCTCAAGAGATTTAAAATGGATGTTTTTCCCGCACCTGTTGCACCTACAAAAGCTACTGTTTCCCCTGGTTTCACATTAAAAGATACATCTTTAAGCACCCATTCTTCCTCATTGTAAGCAAACCAAACATCCTTGAACTGGATCTCACCTTTCACGTTTTCCAGTTGGAGGGTATTGGGTTGATTTTCAATCTTATCCTCTTCATCTAATAATGTAAATATCTTTTCTGCTGAAGCCATGGCAGCTTGCAAAATATTAAACTGTTCAGCCAATTGCTGAATGGGATCAAAAAAGGTAGAGATATATTGAATAAATATAATCAGCTTTCCAATGGACATACTCCCTTTAATGACCATGTACCCCCCAACGCCAAGAACAATGGATAAGCCCACCACATATAAGAAATACATGGTTGGTCTGTATATACCAAAGATAATTAACTGTTTCAGGTGGGATTTCTTCAAGTCATTATTGGCCTTATCGAATTCTTCCATCTTCTGCTCTTCCTGAGAGAAAATCTGAACAATACGCATGCCAGAAATATGCTCAGACAAGAAGGTATTAATGGCTGCAACTCTTGTTCTTACTTCACGATAAAATTTCTTTGAATAATGCCGAAAAGCCAAGCTGGCTAAAATAATAAAAGGTATCACAAGAAAAATAACAAGGGTTAAACGCCACTCTAACACAAACATCATAATGGTAATACCGATTAACATGAGTACACTCTTGACGGAGTTGACAATAACACTTGTATACATTTCATTAAGGGTTTCCGTATCGTTGGTAACCCTTGTGACTAATTTACCAACAGGGTTATTGTTAAAAAATCGGATGGATAAGCTTTGTATATGGGAAAAAACCTCATTCCGTATGTTATAGATGATTTTCTGCCCTGTATAGTGTAAGATGATGTTTTGAAAGTAGCCCACTAATAGACCTGCAATTAATACCACCAGAAAGATGATGGTGATTCGAATAAGACCATTAATTTGAGACTTTCTAAGTGCCTGAATATCTTTTTCTTCAAGCTGTATCACGTTTTGCGTTGTATCTTGATACGTCACATAGTAGCCATCCGCTTTCGCCTTTACTTCTGAGACATCTTTCATCATATCCAGTTCATCTTGTGTCAAATCCACTGCCAAGAAATAAGGTTTTTTGTAGGTTTCATCATAGATAATGCGTGCCTTCTTGGCCTCTGGATGGTTCCCCTTCTTATCTTCCATAACATAGATGTTATCAATGGATATTGCCCCTTTTTGGTTTTGATCAACCATGATATAGGGTGTATCATATTTGGATATCATATCATCCACAGCAGAACCAATCAAAATAGGTCGAAGCAGCTCAACGCCTACAACACCTATGAGCAAAATTAATGAAAAGGCTATCCATAATACATAAGGCTTTGCATAAGCGAATAAGCGTCTTATAATGGCCTTATCATAGCCTTTTTTCATATCACCAGCTTCATTATAATCCATATGAGCCACCTCCTATTCCTTTTCCAGTTCTTTTTCAAGCTGTTGTTTCTGAACCATGTCATAATAGGTACCTGTTTGAGCCATTAAGGATTCATGGGTACCTGACTCAATAATACGTCCCTCATCCAATACAATGATTTTATCACTGTTCTTAATGGTGGATATACGATGTGCGATGATGATGGTGGTTTTGTTGGCACGTTCTTCATGAATATGACCCAGAATCTGCTCCTCCGTACTGGTATCAACCGCTGATACCGCATCATCTAATATCATGATTGGAGGCTTCTTAATCAACGCTCTGGCAATGGATACACGTTGCTTCTGCCCCCCCGATAAGGTGACACCTCGTTCACCAATGACTGTGGCATACTGGTCTGAAAAGGCAATAATATTCTCATGTACATTGGCCTGTTTCGCCACTGTTTCAATAGCTTCTACGTTCTCTTCTGATACACCAAAAGCAATATTCCTTGCAATGGTATCAGAGAAAAGGAAATTATCTTGGGGTACATAACCTACTGCCTCACGTAACACTTTAATGGGTAAGTCTAACATATCATGACCATCGATAAAAATCGTCCCTCTTGGGGGATTATACATTCTCAAGAGCATATTGACTAGGGTTGTTTTACCGCTACCTGTACGTCCAATAATACCTAATGTTTCGCCTTGATTTACCGTTAATGAAATATCATCAAGTGATTTAACCGCTGCACCAGGGTAAGTGAAGTCCAGATGCTTAATGCTGATTTTACCTTGAAGGGCTTCAATCTGCTTCACGGTCTCATCATCAAAAATATCTGGTTTCTCATTGAGTAAGGTTTCAAACCTAACCAAGGAAGCAGAACCTTGTGATATCAGGGTAATGCACCATCCAAAAGCCATCATTGGCCAAACCAGCATGAGTAGATACTGAATGAAAGCCACAAAATCTCCTAGTGTTATACGTCCAAGAATGGTGATGTAGCCACCATACCCTAAGATAATGGCAATACTAAGTCCTGTAACCATCATGGCTAAAGGCATCATCAGTGCAAACAATTTTACGACGCGCATATTTTTATCGTAATTATTACGATTGGTTTTACTAAAGGCGATACATTCCTTGGCTTCTTGGATAAACGCTTTCACCACATGTATGCCCGAGATATTCTCTTGAACCATATCGGACATATGCGCAAAAGCCTCCTGCTTATCCTTAAAACGAGCATGAATGGTCTTGCCAAGAAATAAACTTCCAATAGCAATGATAGGAAGGGGAATAATGGCTACCAAAGTCAGCTGTACACTAATAACCGTCAACATCTGGTAGATAACCATAATGGTGAGAGCTATGGCATCAAAAGCCATCAATACGGCAGGACCTACCATGGCTCGAATGGCATTCAAATCATTGGTGGCATGGGCCATCAGATCACCTGTCTTATGCTCATTAAAAAACCTTAAGGATAATGTTTCGATATGCCTAAAAAAATCATTCCTAAGACCATATTCAATCTTCCTAGATGTACCGAAAATAAAATAACGCCACACAAAACGAATACTGGCAATAAGCAGACCTAGTAAAACCAATGTACCGACCTGACTCATTAAATCATTTTGTGTTAATGTTTTCTTTTGCAAACCATCGGTGATACTACCCGTAATTAACGGGATTTGCAATAAGAGCACATCCACAATAACCAGCGCAATAAACCCAATGAAATAATGGCCTTTATACCTTTTCATGTACTTCTTAAGAATTGATGGGGATGACTCACTTTCTTCACCACGTAACCTCTTTAACCTCATGCACATTCACTCCCAACGCTACCATCGTATTATATAATTCTTTTTATGGTCCATGCATATACCTCTTCATCAGACCGATGGGTATCAAAAATATGTTGTTTTGCCTCATGGCTGCACATCACATCCACGACAACCTTTTGCTCTACCTTTTTCAACGATTGCTGCAACAGATGTCCTTCCACATCACATCGCTTGCTTTCTATAACCAGAGGAATATTTCTACAACTTTCAATAAGCATCCCTTCACCATCACCATCTGTAAGAGCAGCCCACCTTATACCCGATTTGTATTGTACATCATGAACTTCTTCTAACTTACAGTAATATAAACCTTCTTTTGCACCACTATTTTGACCCGACTTGGTATTATGTGGACCTTTACCAAACCAAGAAAAATCATTAAACTGACCTGGAATTTCAAGGACCATACCCACTTGAATATCTTTATTGGATGAGCGCACTCGATGCATCATCATGATGGACCCATCTGCCTCAATGGTATAAGTGGTTATAATCTGACCTCTTAGAGGGGGGCACCTTCTGATAATTTTAATAGATGCTACACCACTTTCCTCATGGACACGTACTTCTTTAACTTTTGTGGGCTCTAATCGTTCACCTTGATAGGCCACATATAACCGCATGGGCGCTAGCAAATATTCCAGTTTATCAAATTCAGCAGAGCGTATATGTCCTTTTAATTTATCAATAAGGACTTCAAAATTATCACCAGCCACTTCAACTTTCAGTTTTCGATTGCGTACCCGGAGATTTTTCATCACTGTTTTTTTCTTTTTACCTGGAATCTTATAGGGAATTCGGTATTGTGCCCATGCTGATACGTGATCTTTGGGCACCCACCATGTATCTTCTTTTGTCACCAGATTAATATTCATATGATACCACGCATTTTCTAATATGTGTTGCATATCATAATCAATCTGGGTTTCCATCTCTTCTTGCAAAGGTAAGGTAATATCTTGTAGTTCACCTTTCTTAATGACCATACCATCCTCTAGTATTTCCCAATTAAGGGTATATGCCTTCAGTTCGTCAGCATCACCTATATTTTTTATCACAAAAATCCCTCTAATAATGTCTTGAGGACATATCTGAATGCATTCATAGTGCTTTTTAATTTCATAGGCAAAGGACGTAGGATGATGGCTATGATCTACGATACTGGTGCCAGAAAGTGGTTCCTGTTCTTGATGTTCAGGCCAATAACTACCGATTATACTCCCTGCATATCTATCCATCTTATCTTCATGCCATGTGGTATCATCATGAGACATGATTTTCTTCAACTGTATCATATGGTCATCATAAGGTATGTTTACCTGATCCATATAGATGGGTCGAGAATGGTCAGCTACCTTTACATGCCTTATTACTTTTGTCACATCATCGTTTTCACTTGTAAGGGACCACATGATGATGGATGGATTGTTTTTATATTGAAATATTGTTTTGGCTATTTCATTTTCTTGCTCACATCTATCCTCATCACTCATCTCTTGTACGTTACTTTCCCTACCCAAGCTCTTAATGACATACAAACCATATTGATCGCATAGGGTACATAACGCATCCGTTTCATGGTCTTCATCTAAAAAAATTGTGTTAATATTATACTGTTTGCACGTTTGAATAACTTTCATAAACTGTTGATGAGAATCTTGGTTGCCTGCTTCATGGGCTTGATGATTATAATGTATGGCATGAATCCTTGTGATATGCCCATTGATGTATAACTTATGATCTTGTATATGTATAAACCGAAAGCCATATGTAAAAAATCGTTCCGATAAGACGGTATTACCCTCATCTTTTATCACCATCTTAAATGTGTAGCATTGGGGCTTATGGCTGGACCAACGCTCCACATCATCCAACTCTGTTTGCAAATTGATTTTATATGAATGGCTGCCTGTTAAAACCATACGTGTATCTGTTAACAAGCTCTCTACAGGGTCTAACTTCCATAGTTCAACTTTAATGGGCTGTATCCCTGATAGCTGATTTATCATAATCGCATCAACACTCATATGCACATGGGAATAGGCCGTATTGAGGGCTACACAACGAATATTATAATGACTGATGTAGATGGCTTGTTCTTCCATGTCTGCTTGATAATCCTGCTTCGGCTCTGCTGATTGTATACTTGTATTATCCAATATTTTCTTCACCCCTTAATAATGTACCCTACCCGATACTGTTTTTATATCCTCTATGATGTGCAATCCTACACTATAGAGAAACAGCGACCTTAGTAGTCACTGCTTTGGACATTTAACCCTATTCTATATGTCTTATTCATGTATGACTTCTTCCTTATTCTCCTTTGGTTTGGAATAATTAGAAAAATCTTTTATGATATTGTTAGGAATAATATGTAGAACATCTTCTTCATCCCGTAAGGTAATAGACCTTAGATTCAAGTCTTCTACCACACCTTTGTAAGCATTGACTTTAATCACGTCACCGATGGTGATATGATCTTCCATTAATAACATCATACCCATAATCAGGTCTTTTACAATGTTTTGACTAGCGAATCCAACGGCAATACCACTCACCCCTGCTACTGTAATGATTGACGTGGTATCAATACCAAGAACACTATTTAGAAACATGGTTACAGCTACAAAGATGATAATGACTTTAAAGATGTTGTTGCTTACTTTTTTAATGGTTATGATTTTATTCATGTTTTTCTTATGCTTTGACATCATATCAAAATAGCGATTAATCATCATTTGTCCACTGCTTAGTACAATCATGGTAACAACGACAATGATAATACCTTTGACGAGAGACCATAAAATTATATTTTCTGAAACCATACTTACTAAACTTTCATTCATACAAACACCCTTCATATTATCGCTTCTTCATTTAAAACCATTTATCCTTTAATAAGGTCACGTCACCATTCTTTGCATGCCTTTTACGACATTTACCTTGTATATTATACCACAAAATACTTTCACAAAAAAGTCAATAAAAGCATCTTTACCATATATCCTGTTTATGATTATCGTTTTCATAAATGATTAATAGGATGAATAATGACATTTTTCTTATTATGACCACTGTCACCTGTTGAAACATATCATTTTTATGGGTACGATACGAATTGTGACTTTCTTCTAAATTAATCGTGCAATTTTTCTCGTGTTTTTTTTAGAATTTTGTTGGTTTCAATTGACAAACCCTTCTATATATATTAAGATGAAAATTGTATGCAATCATGTATACCCTACGTTTTTACGGGAAAAAATGCTGTTTATGGTCAAGTGAATGACCTCATGATGAATGACGTTTTCCTTTATGGACCATCTACGCATGGAGACTATAGAATCCTTTCGGATTAATTTTTAAAACCACATAGAGGAGGAATTTAAAACATGTACGATAATGTAAAATTATTAGAACATCCATTGCTTCAACACAAGTTAACCCTATTACGTGATAAAAACACAGGTTCCAAAGATTTCCGTGAACTTGTGAAAGAAGTTGCCATGTTAATGGGATATGAGGTGACACGCAATCTACCTTTAAAAGAAACAACTATTGAAACACCCATATGTAAAACCAAGTCACATATTATTTCTGGTAAAACCCTTGCCATTGTTCCTATATTACGTGCTGGGCTTGGTATGGTAGATGGTATGTTAGGTTTATTACCAACTGCAAAAGTAGGTCATATTGGTTTATATAGAAATGAAGAAACCCTTGAACCTGTAGAATACTATTGTAAACTACCAAAAGATATCGAAAAGAGAACCGTCATTATTACAGAGCCTATGCTGGCTACAGGTGGTTCTGTTGTTGCCGCTGTTAAGTTATTAAAATCATATGGTGTAAAAGACATTAAAATCATGTGCCTTGTTACTTCCAAACCTGGTATAGATGAAGTTGTGGCGCATCATCCAGATGTACAAATCTATACAACAGCTATTGATGAAAAGTTAAACGAAATTGGCTATATTACACCTGGCTTAGGTGACGCAGGTGACCGTATCTTCGGTACAAAATAATACATTAAGAACTATCATCATATCATCGTTACTTGTTCTTCTTATAGGCTAAGTCTAATGGCCCATGATATGATGGTAGATTCTTCTCTTATTCCTGTTTAATATATTACATACTTACTACATTTCTCATAAGAAAATCTTACAAATTAAAGGACATTTTTAAACCATCTGCATATGGTATATTATGGGAGAACCCTGTAATATACACACTTTCCCCTCCTAGACAGATATTTGACACTGAATTATTTCTCTCTGTTCATTCTCGAAACTTAACTAATACATTCATAAAATGGAAATAATTGTATTTTCAAGTAAACTCTTGCATTCTTGGCAAATTAATATTATAATAATCATGTAATAATTAGTTAATATTTTCGTAATAACTTAAATCATGATGACGATTAAGTGAAATAAACCATTATTTCTCCCATTGCTCATCATCATGACACATGAAAACTTATATATTGATTGACCTTGCCTACACAAAAAGAAAGCATCATCTTTCAATATATAGAATATTTTGCCTGAGTTTACAAAGAATAGTATTAGCACTAGGAGGTTCAATGAAATTATGAAGAAACGCGGTATTGGTAAGTTTACCTTTGGTTTATTAGGAAGTCTGTTACTAACAACGAACATCTATGCAAGTTCAGTGGGTGTTGTTAATGTGGAAAATCTTAATGTTAGAAGTGGTCCAAGTACATCCAGTTCTATCATTGATTATGTCCATTTGGGTGATGTGATTGAAATTCTTTCAACCAAAGATGAGTGGCATAAAATTCATATGGATAATAAATCAGATGCCTATGTACATAGTCAATATGTGGAAGTAAAAGATACACAATCATCTCTTGTTTCCAGTGAAGAAGCTAATTTATTTGATGGTCCAAATGTCATGGCTGGCATTATTGGTACATTAAAAAATGGACAATCTGTAAAAGTACTCTACGCGGTTGATGATTGGTATTACGTGGAAACGGAACAAGGTAAAGGCTATATCCATTATAAGACTTTATCTGCTACGAAATCACCTGAAACTGTGACACTGACCCAAGCTTCTAACCCTCAAGAGATTAAAAAAAGATATGCCGTAGTCACAACAAGTATACTGAATGTTAGACATGAACCATCAACAAGTTCTAAAAAGATTGATAAAGTATATCAAAATAATGCTTTTGAAATTATCAGCGAACTTGAAGATTGGGTATCCATAAAAACTGCAAACGGCTCAACTGGTTATTTGCATAAAGATTATGTCTCAATCTCAGACGAGGTTCCAACCATTACAGAAACGTCTGACTTAAGGCAGCAAGTTGTGAACTACGCGCTACAATTTAAAGGTAATCGTTATGTATACGGCGGAAACAGTTTGACTAAAGGTGTTGATTGCTCAGGATTTGCACAACAAGTCATGAAGAAATTTGGTATATCCATTAGTCGAACATCCCGTTCTCAAATTAACGATGGGCAACGTATATCTAAGAGCGACTTATTACCTGGTGACCTTGTATTCTTTGGCTATAATGGACGCATTAATCATGTAGCAATTTATATGGGCAATAACATGATTATTCATGCCAATAACCCTGAATCAGGTATTATTGTTAATGCACTGAATGATCGAAGAATGGCTACTTATATCGGTGCTACAAGAGTTATTAAATAAATTATCCTAATAAACCCGTTTTTTCATAAATAATTGCGTTGAATCAACATGATGTATTGGACATGGGATCATGTCACATCAACAACCGTTCAATATGTACATACGTTTTTATGATGATGATCATAAAAATGCCTAGCAAAAAGACTGCACTTCACCATGCAGTCTTTTTATTATGGTTATGACTAAAAATTTTCTAATATATGACGCTCTGCTCCATAAACAGATATAGCCCCATCTGCAGCTGCTGTTACAATCTGACGCAGTGTTTTTTGCCTCACATCACCTGCTGCGAATACGCCTTTGACACTTGTTTCACAGCTTTCACCTGTGATAACATAACCTCTATCATCGCAGGTCACTTTATCAATAGCTAACCTGGAATTAGGCTCTGTTCCAATACCGACAAAGACACCATCCACAGGAAGCTCATATGTCTCTTCTGTTTTGTTGTTGTAGACCATAATTTTCTCTACTTGGGCACCACCAGCAACTTCTTTCATCTCTGTATGCCAAAGAATTTCAACGTTCTCTTGCTTAAATAACTGTTCTTGCAATATTTTAACAGCACGTAATTCATCGCGACGATGGAGTAAATAGACTTTTTTACACATACGTGATAAGAAAATTGCATCTTCAACAGCTACATCACCACCACCAACGACAGCTACTGTGAGGTTCCTAAAGAAAGCACCATCACATGTGGCGCAATAAGATACACCACGACCTGTAAAAGCTTCTTCACCAGTGACACCAAGCTTTTTCCAGCGGGCACCTGTTGCTAAAATAATGGTTTTGGCTTGGTAACCCCCTGTGGATGTGATAATTTTCTTGACAGGATCATCTAATTGTAAGTCCATGACTTCTTCTGTTTGAATAGCAATACCTAATTTCTCTGCATGCTCACGCATTTTGGTGCTGAGTTCAAATCCCGTTATATCTGGAATGCCTGGATAATTGTCCACTTCATAGGTATTTACAACCTGTCCGCCAGGTATTCCTTTTTCTAGAACAACAGTCTTTAACATGGCTCTTTGGGCATATATAGCTGCTGCCATGCCTGATGGTCCTGAACCAATAATGACTAAATCATAAATCTCCGACATCAGTCTTCACTCCTTTTAATGTGCATCAAGATACTCTAAATCACTTCACTCTGTTCTAATATGTTTTTAATCACATCTGAGTAGTGGATTAGTTCCTGAAGTTCACGATCATTCTGTACATAATCTGCCATCTTTGGGTATTTTTTTAACACATTAATAATATCTTGCTCTGCTGCTTCTATACGATCAACCTTCAAATAACAGCATCCTCGGTTATAGTATAAGAATACAGCTTCTTGGTTATGCATAATCCCTTCAGTAAATACGCTAATTGCCTTATCATAACGACCTTCGTCTCGATAAATAACACCTAAATTAAGATAGGCATAGGGATAGTTTTTTGTTATCTTAATGGTCTTCTGATAATAGGCTTTGGCTGCATGTATTTTTTGCTGCTTGGATAAGAGGACACCCATGTTAAAAAGAGCCATATGATGTCCCTCATCAATGGTCAATGCCCTTTCCATAAGCGTTATGGCTTCTTCGATGTTATCACGATTTTCATGGATGGCACCCAGGTTAACAAGGGACCAAAAATCATCCGGATCGAGTGCCAAGACTTTTTCATAATTTTCTATTGCTTTGTCTTCCTCTCCCACACTATCATAGGCATAGGCAAGGAAAAAATAAGCCTTAACGTAATAGGGGTCACAGGCTATGGCTTTTTGATAATACCTTATGGCTTCGTTGAACTTATCTTGATGGTCATAGAGTATGGCTATACCATAGTAAGCTCTTGCTTCTGATTCGTCACAGGCAATAATTTCTTGATACATGTTAAAAGCCTTGTGAAATTCATTGCGTTCATCATAGATAATCGCCATATCCAGCATTAAATCAATGTCTTTGAATCGTCCCAATTGGTAAGCTTTATTAAAATAAAAGAGTGCTTGGTCCAGATTATCTTCTTCAAAGTATTTCTTACCTAATACGATGTAATTGTCAATATGGTATTGTTTCATGTTTGGTCTCGCTTTCATACGTCCCCTTGGCACCTAGGCTTCATTAAAATGCTGTAGAAATTCGTCCACTGTATTAAAATCCCTACCTAGTTCATATTGACGATAGATGACATCATCACCTAGTACATGACTTATATTTTGTATTGGATGTTGGTCACAGGCAAAAACAAATATATTGGCATTATCCACAGGATATATTCTTTTATACAATGCCCCTAATTCATCCAGAGACACCCTCTGAAATTGATATGTTTGACTCAAACAAATATGTACAACCTTAAACGCCATTTTAAACTCTTTTGCTTCAACGATGCCTTTTTTCAAATCTTGTAATAATAATACTTGATAGTCAGGTTTGTACTGATCAATAACTTGCTGTAAGGTATAAAATTGATAAAGTACCGATGCAATATGACTAGCGATAAATTCAAGGGTCGTTATATTTTCTTCATCACCTAATATTTTATCTCTAATTGCTAGTATACCAATAACCCCTAGAAGTTTCAACTCATTATCTTCGACAAATATTGGCACCATGATGGCACCGCTATAATTGCCCTCAAAGGCTTCCACCACATGAGAAGGAAATATACGTTCCACATCTGCCTCACTGTTATAGATGATATTTTCACCTTTTTTAAGGGGTTCGAAATCTTGCACCATGGGTATTGTCTTTAGATCCCCGTTAATATGGATGGATTCTTGTATAGTAAGTGTGTTTTCTTCTTGATGATACAAGGCAATAAAACCACTTGTCACACCGAATAACACACTCATTGTACTGAGGGTCAATTCAAGAAGCTGATCACTGCTCTTGGCCCCATTAATATGCTTCATGAGCACATTGAGTTGAACAATCCTATTTAGCTTATTGTTCATCACTTCTTTTTGCTTCATTATTTGATGAAAATTTCTAGCATTCGATATGGCAATATAGGTTGATGAAGCAAGGCTTTCTATGAGTTCAAATATACTCTTTTCATAAGGATTATTATTGGTCTTGGGACCGAGTGTCACAAACCCAATTAGGCGTTGATCTTTTTTAATGGATACAATATATTGGGCTTTTATATCTTGAAGTTTCTCATTCGCTTTTTTAAATAACTTAAAAAAAGCCTGCCGTTGGTCTAAATCATTCATGTCTGTTAATGTCCCAACCTGGATATCATCTATAGGGCGTGTCGGATATAGATTAATGAACATGATTAGTTTTGAATTATAGACATCTTTCAGACTCATTAAACGGTAGCTTTCTGTTAGTTCATCATATAAGAAAAAAGTAGTAAAACTACTTTGTGTCAGTTCTGAAAAGGCACTGATGGATAACTCGTATAATGTGCTTAAATCCAATTGGCTAAGGAGCGCCTTTGATGAATGATTGATTGCAAATAGATTAAACAATTTTTCATTTAATTGCTTGCTCATATCCAATAGATCATCGTAATTTTTATGGTTCGTTAAAGCGGCAGCGTATAGATTCATTAACGCATTAGCAATAATAAAATCATCATCAGCAAATGTATCTTGCAGCCGATTGAGAAAGATAATACCATACAAATCACGGTCCATAATAAGAGGAATGGCTATTAGGGCAGGGTAATTTTCCAATACCTCTTTTGGAAAATAGTCTTCAATCTTTTCATTGGTCAATAAGCCACTATGATAGTAAATGAGCTCATCATAAGACTTATCATCGTAGAAGATACAATCACTTTGCTCATATCCATGAACATGTTTTAATTTATACTTTGCACCTTTTTTTACAAAAAGTGCTATTTGATCAGGTAGTAATAATTCATTGGTAAATGCATAGATGTAATCTTCTACATGACCTAAGTTAAATTTTTGGGAAAAAAATTCGATAGCATGAACCAATCCTGTATAACGATATACTTTTTTACTTATATCTTCATTTTGTTTATGCTGTTCTAATATTTTATCTAACATTTTTTCATAAGCCATACGCTAGCCCTCTTCCATTTTATTCTATGCCTTAATCAATTCATTGTTTATGACATAATAGGAGATGGGAAATTTGACATACTTACTATTATGCTTTGTATGGGATTTAATGGTAATGGAGACATTGGGATATAAGCAACTGCTCACCTTAAGTTCTCCTTCACCCTTAGCATGTAAATAAGACACATATTTTTTTTGCTTATTATATAGTAGCTTTAAATTCTTTTTAAAGTATTCAAATTCCTCACTTAGTTTTTCATATTGTTGTTTTTGATCTTGGTTCAAATGCCCTACAGAATAGATGGATAACTTTTGTTTGATATGATTTATTTTCTCTTTAACTTTGCTAATGGTTAATAAAATCGTGTCATATTCTTCTTTAATTTTCTTACGGTTAAAACCATTAATCTGGATTTTCGTATACGATTCTGTACGATTGCCAATCTCGCCAGCTTGAACTTTTATATCCGCTTCAATGGTACCACCAATAATACGACTTTTATAGGATTCTAAAATGACTTCTTTAGCTTTTATATCGCAGTTAATGGCATAGGACCCTATGTTAACGGTTCCATCACATTCAATGGTACATTCTGATGCAAACTTCGTATATAAATCGCCATTACACTTAATCTTCGCTTTATTTTTACCAGCAATACCACCACGGATATAGATATTGCCATCACGGCTTTCAATGGTATCCACACTACCTACACCCATATCGCCCATAACTTGGATATCGTGATCCGCTCGTACGATGAAATTATCTTCAATGGTTTTTTTGATTTCAACCATCCCATCAAAATCAATGTTTCCTGTTTTGAAAGAAACACTACCATCTATCTCTAAGAAATTACAAACGCCAATGACATTATTTTGGTAAATAACGGCACCTGTCCTCTTGGCATATAAAAACGTTTTGTCCTCTTCTTCATCGTATTTCTGAGTAACTGTTTTCTTATCGTACTCAAGTTGCACTTGCCTTCCTGCTTGGGCAGGTATAACCTCTCCCCACACAGTCTTACCAGGTACACCTGGCTTTGGTTCAATACGTTCACCTAACCATGCACCTTTTTCTACCTTATTAATGAGATTCAGTTCATAATGATTGACTGTTTCGTCTTCTATCATCTGAGGTTTGACATCTTCAACCTCATAGAGCTTAACTTGCGCATCTTCGCCACGTACTGGTAGTACGCCTTCAGCTACCTGTATCTTTTTTAACGGCTCTATGTCATTGATAATATCATGAACATCAATACCATATACAATCTTAGATTGATCTATAGCTTCCATAATGTACTGTACCAGTTCAGATTTGTCCTTTGAATCAAATGCTTGTTGAGTCATGTTAATGACAACATAACCTTTTAAACGGTCTTTACTAACAGATACCTCAACCAAAGGCTTTTTTATACCGATGCTAATAATTTTTCCAGATGCTAACGCAATTGCAGAACCCAAGGCACCAAAATGGGTCAGGTTAATTCTTGGATATTCTAACATGATCGCCGTAAAATCTTTCATGTTAAATCCTTTTTCAAAAACCCTGACATAATACCGTTCTTCTTTCTCTATAAGTTCTAAGTATTCATTCGAAAATATTACCTGACTAAACACAATGAGTCCTCCCCATTTCATCATAAATAATACTAAACGTTCATCCCAAATATATGATTGACCTTTCACATAGGAGAATGGGTTCTATCGCCTCAATAACGAAGCGAATGCTTAAGCGCCATCCTTATGTTCATGTCATAAAATCTCTCTCTATTTTTGCTATTATTTATTATACCTTTATTTTGATATCCAAAGCAATATAAAAATTGAAAAAATATTCCTTAATTTAATTTTTTTTAAATGATAGGCATGCATAAAGACACAACTCCATATTTTATATCGACACATATCTCTTAAAACTTTACGATTATTTTATGGAAAGGTTAAGCCATTATTTAGGCTTATGAACATGTCAATGTTGTTATAAAAAATAAAACCCAAACACTGGCAATACATGGCCACTGTGTTTGGGTTTAGTTAATAACGCTTAAGGGATAACCGTCAATATGTGACAAGGAATCCACGAAAGCCAATACCTATTATCGTTTATGATTCATTGTTTGGTCATTGATGATAAGGTGGCACAGGTTCTGACACATGTCCATACACCAATTGACCATGTACATAGACAGGTATATAAGCCGTCTTCTTGGGTGTAGACGTTACATCTGTCATTGACCAATCATTGCTGGAATCCCAATGGGTTGTCCATGCTGCATCTTGTTTAGCTACCAAAGCAAAATGAATATCCCGATCACCATAGATCTGCTGATCCTTCCATTTAAACTCCATGTAATAAGTACCACCATCGTCTGCCTTTATAGGTCCTGTACACGTGGTTTCTCCTCCTAAGCTACTTTGCTCATCATACATGATTTGGAATTGAACATCGTCAATGGTTTGTCCCGCATCTAACAGTTCTTTGATATTGAAGTAATAACGACATGCCATATCATTTTCCAATCTTGGTGGATGAACCGTTTCATTATGAATGGTAATGGTGATTTGGGTCCGTTGATTATTATCTTGTTCCAACTTGGCTTCTGCATAATATTCATCCACTGAAGGCTCCAATATTGGAAATTGACTTAGAGGGACATCATTTTGTTCATATAACAGATAATGGCCAGCTAGAGCGCCTACAAAAGCCGCATTATAATCAATAGCCACTTCATTATAGGCATAATCGGTGATATCGTCTTTATGGTAGTCGTTTGCATCCGGACCACCTACCAGAGCACCCCACAATGTATGCTTATGGTTTTCTGGCTGCAGCATACTATTGGTTTTTGATCCATGGGCGGCTCGATGATGGGGGTGTTGGGCATGTTTATCTGTGAAACCTACTACGTAGGCATAACCCATTGGATTATCACCTAAAAGATAATCCATTTGTCCCTTAGCCCAATCCGTTAAATCCGTAGCCTCTGGATGATATTTTTGATAGACCAGGGTACAGAGTTGAGCTGCGGTATTGTATCTGGCAGAACCCCAGGTATTAATCATGGCATAGCCATGTGGTGTTTTATATAAATAATTGGTATCTGTCGGATCTTCATGTGGAACGGCACCTCCCGTCCAATACTCAAGATTCCATCTTGAAAAATAATCAAATTGACTGTTGTCAGGAAATAGGCCGGCTAACTTTGTAAAAACACCACCCCATACAACATCCCAACAATGCACCCATATGTTTTGCCATGTGTTGGACGTGTTGGTAATAATCCTGGACATATAGCCTGTATAGTTACCTTGATCATCAACGGCATCAATATGTCGGATATAGGTTAAATCGCCTGTAACCGTATACAACCAAACAGCTGCCCAAGCTAATTCATCCTCATCGTAACCTGAGCCATAAAAACCATCACCATTTCCAAGACCTCTATGTTTTCTTGCAAAGGTATAAAGGGCTTTACCTTTATCTAAGCATTCGTTAGCATAGATTGGGTCGATATCCTTATAATTTAAGTACATGAGGGTTAAGGCTGCTGAAGCTTGTGCCGCTTGATCGCTGGCAGGTGTTTCTGAAGTAGCAAAATCGGCTGGTCTTGGATATTTTGAAACAAGCTGAAGTTCAGGTGGACCCCAATAACTATGATCGTCATTGCCTTCTCCAACCATATAACAATAAGCAATAACATTTCCTGATTCATCTACAAATGTACTGCGCAGGAAACAATCTGTAAACCATTTCAAAACTTCCAGCATATGCTGGTCTTGATTGGTTTTTGTAAAAGCTTCTTTAAATTCATAATAGCCCCAGCCCAATGTTGATGCTGCATAACCTTGTGGTAATCCAAAACGAACATGATCACCTGCATCATGGTAACCACCACTTAGATCCATGGTACCATTACCATCAGCATCTAAAACATGCCTATAAGCATTAATAAAGGATTGACTCAAATTCGTATGGGTAGTATCCAGTGGAATCGCTGCATCTTCAACATGACAATCACCACGCCATTCAAGCCTGCCTCCCGTTATACCGTGTCCACATTTATTAGCATCATAAAAATAAATGGATTTTTGGAGGGCTTCTGCATAATTATAGTCTGTTTTTGCAATGGACGTAACATCTTGATGTAAAGATGTTATCATGATTAAAACAAACAGAATACCTGTCATACCGACCGAACAAAATTTTTTCATAAGAACCTCCTTATATCAAAGCGACTATGTCGCGTCTTGCGAAGCAAGTTGTATCGTTAGGAAAGTACCCTTAATGCATATGAAAATGCTTCTGTTTCATATGCTATTGAGAAAACTTTCTTAAAAGTTGATGAAAAGGGGCTGATGCCCCTTTTCCGTTACTCTGTTACTGTAAATGTATAGCTGGTAATTTGGGCAGTGTTTTGAACATTACCTGATGAACTAGAGAAACCGAGCACTTTGGATTCTCCAGGTTGAATCACCTGGTCATAAGCTGCTGGTTTAATGAAATAGTGACCGTCCGAACTTCCCGACATTATAGTAGCTGTCCAGAATGTATTAATCACAATGTTCGTTTTCATTTCTAAAGACCAACTTGCAGTAGGTACATCACCTGTATTGGTAATGGTTAATTCACCATTACTTCCGCTTCCCCAATCTTGGGTAATGGCTAGGTTAACATCTAAAGCTGCTATTGGCGTAGGCTCTTCACCTGGGGCTGTTGGCCAGTTAGGATGATTTGGGTCTGGAATGGTTCCAGCATCTTCAAATAACATGGCATAGGTGCCATAAGCAACAGCTGCATCCACTTGTCCCCAGAATCTATGGTAAGTGAATGTTGGTGCATTGGCTTCAAAATCACCACTATCCCAAGCAGCTTGTACTTTTCCAAATTCAGGCATACTCTTGTATTTTGAACGAATATCTAAGAAACCAATACCTGGCTTAATGTCATCGCCGTTAGCCATCTTACCTGTCCATCCATTCGGAACATGAATAGTTGTTGTGGATTTATCAAAGAAACGGCGATAGTCTGCTCTTGTTTCTTCAACAGCAATACCGATTTCATCACGATAATTTGTCCACATTCTATTTAACAATTCTTCTGCCATTTCACGAGCAGCTGTATCATTGGCTTTTTTGGCATAATACGTTAACGTGTTAGCCAAAGAACCCGTAATACCAATATCTTGATTCCACGTTTCCACTGTAACACTTAAATTTGGGTTGCCAGTAGACGTACCTGTCCATGTGTCTGGCTGACCTGTCCATATTAAATTGCATGGTATTTCATAGGTGCCATCTGCATGTAATTTTACTTGGGATATTGCCCATGGTACCCACTTATCCAGCAAGTTTTTAGCCATTAGATTACCTGTTTCGTAATATAACTGTGCCACACGCTGCATGGTCCATGTTTGCATGCCAAACCATCTGCTATCTTCTGGATCCACGTACACAGGTGCTTTTTTCCAAGCTAAGCCATAGAATGTAGGTACGTTAGCAGGTCGTGGTGAATAGTCTCCATTCCACATGTTTGTGGCACCACCAGAAATGGCACCTTCTTTTGATTGCAGCCACGTATAGAATTCCAATTGACGATCCAAGGATGTTGCCCAATGTGCTTTTCCGTTGGTGGATAGAGGTTCAAAATCCGGATCGTTTGCTAGGATATAGGCTGTCATTGGATTTTGATAACCTGAATGAACATGTGATCCGCCAATTTTCCATGCCCAATTAGCACCTTGTCCAATGCCGCCGCCCCAAGCATAATACCAACCTAAAAGGTAGTGAGCACTATCCATACCTGTTCCGTTATCACCATTAATGTTGGTAGCGCCTATTTTTTTATAATATTTATCAAAGAATGATTGTCTTAACCAATCACCCATTTTAATGGCTTTTGAATTTTCATCTGTCACGCTAGCCCCTTGCTCTTTTGCCCATTTATTGGCATAATAAGAGGCTTGAACTGCTCGAGCATCTGCATCCGATGCAATGGTATAACGCCATTGTTTCGAATAATTGGCATCAATGGTATATAAATCTAAGAAACCATTAGGTCCACCCCACTTGAATACTTCCCATGATGGCTGTGGAATCGTTTCCCAAGTTGATTCTTCTGGTCCTCGTTGGAACGTGTTAATAAACGAGTTATTGGACGTACCATCACCACGTTTTCCATAGCCATACCAGTTATCAGCATCTAACAACCAGTGCATACCGTACACTTGGTCACCATAAGCTTGGACAAGTTCATTATGTATAGGGTCTTTGCCGGTTGGTGTACCAAACAACAGTTCCGAGGGGTAAGATTCTGGTGTAGCATATTCTTTTGCAATTGTTGCAGGTGATGTAGGATTGTAATAGTTCATAGTTGGTTGGTCTTTCTTAGAAGGAATCATATAGGCTTCTGTCGCTTTCCAAGCAATTTTGTAAGGCTCCCAGTTACCTGTATATTTACCATACATGGCCTCTAACCATAAATAGTAGCTAAAACCTTCTGACGTTACCACATGACCATAATCTGTTGCTTCAACAATTAATTCTTCCACCGTGTGATAAGGAACACCGTCTTCACTAAAATAGCCATTATCCTTCGTGTGGAGTTCATGGTATAATTCCATGAACCGCTGTCGATTAAGTGTGTCGCCACTAACTTTTGATTCTGCATAAGCAGGTATCGCTACAGTGGATAATAACATGGTGACTAAAATCAGCAAACTTATTCTTTTTTTCATAATTAATAGCTCCTTATTTTTATTTTATTACAAATTGTGTCAATGATATATCGCATTAACATGTAATAATAAGCATGAATAGCGTATTAATTAAGTATTAAGAAGTGGTTCTTATGTCAAGGGATATCCGATATTACATCACCCCCTTGAATACTTTTATAATTGTTCAGCCAGAAAAAAAGCATCTTACAATTATAGATGTACCATATGCGTACAAGGTCAAAAACGGGTTAGCCCGTATATTACTTGTCATATGTAGTTAATCATGATGCGCATGATTTTTCAATCAAAAAAATAAATAAAATAAAATATTGGTTAAAATTATACAAAATATAAATATTAAGACTATTACTTTGCCATAAAATATAATTGCTTTATAGTCTAAATATTTCCAATAAACGGAAATTAAACGTCATTATTTACAACAAAAAAATAATACAGCATTTCCTCCAAAACACATGTCATATTGCGTTTAAACATATTACCTAAAATGACTTTTGGCTTTCTCTATGAATCTATAATAAGTAACAAAAGCATGCATTCATTTCTAAAGAAATTATAGTAAATCTAATAAATTCCATGTCGGAATATGGGTAGTCATTAAAGGCCGATTTTACCCATTTCCTATAGAGGATAAAACCGCCGATAATGCTTCGGAGACATATGAAAGTGTTTTTTAAACACTTTAGAAAAAGTTAAGGGATCCTTATAACCGACAGATCGAGCAATCTGAGCGATATTAAGGCTTGAGTTTTTCATCAGCTCATGTGCTTTTTGTAATCGATATTGGGTCAGATATGTCTTAGGTGATTCACCTATCTCCTCCATGAAAAGGGCATACAGATAACTTCGGTTAATGGAGAGATAAGCTGCTATTTCATTCACCGTAACATCTCTTGAGTAATTGGCACCAATATACCCTTTTGCTTCCTTTACATAATCGTTATGATACTCTGCGTCATCATCTATTAACATGGCATCTTCTATCATTTGACCTAATATGGCGTATAGGTGACCCAGTACCATACATTCTCTTCCAGGACTCAAACGGTTATACACATTAATTTGTTGAATATGGCTGATAATAGCGTCTTTTTTATATGAAAAAATTAAATGGTCTTTATCTAAATTAGCCTTCTGCAAATAGGTTATAGCCATATGGCCAGCAAAACCAATCCACATATAAGACCATGGTCTTGAGTCATCTGCTCTGTAATATGTTATAACATTCGGACATATCAAAAAAGCCTGTCCTTTTTTTAGATGATACATGTGTTGACCGACTTCAAAAGTCCCCTTTCCTTCCGTTACAAAATGAATAAGATAGTGATCCCTAATGGCAGGACCATAACCATGACCTGGCAGACATGCTTCTTCTCCACTGGTATAAAAAACCAATTCTGCAGGATCTTTCTTTGGATGCACCTTCATGTTCAACACCTCCAATAATAAACAAGTCTACTTATAGTTATACAACATTTCACCATATATTTCAAACATAATACCATA